>NZ_BAABCQ010000003.1:0-112138 GCF_039539045.1 Streptomyces marokkonensis | reverse complement strand
TGATAATCATTTTTATCTAGCGGGGAGTCAGCCCTGCGTGGAGAGCTCCCGGCGTCGGCGGACTTCGACGTGGCTCCCACCCCCATCCGACCGGAAGGCAGCACCAGTGAGGGATGAAGCAGTCGTCCAGGCGCGGACCGCGCAAGGAGACTTCGGCGGTCGTGGCCGCCACGCGTCCACGGCGGTGCGTGAGGCGGTGGCACGCGCGCTTCGGATGGCGCCGGAGGAGTTGGACGACGACCGCGACCTCTTCGAGCTCGGCCTCGACTCACTGGCCCTGATGTCCCTGGTCGGTACCTGGCGGCGAGAGGGCAGCACGGTCACCTTCCAGGACCTCACGAGCAGTCCGACCCTGCGGGACTGGACGACCCTGCTCGCGCGGGCGTGGAGCGCCGGGACGGCCACCACCACGGCCCCGCCCGCCCCGTCCACGCCAGTCCCGTCCGCGCCGCAGGGTGCGGCGGAGTCGGACTCCTTCCCTCTCGCCACGATGCAGCACGCCTACTGGATCGGACGGCAGGACGGACAGCCTCTCGGCGGCGTCGCCGCGCACTTCTACGTCGAACTCGACGGCCGCGAGGTCGATCCGGCCCGGCTCGACACCGCCGTGCGGGCGCTCGTGCTGCGGCACGGCATGCTGCGAGCCGTCTTCGACGAGGAGGGCCGTCAGCGCTTCGCTGCCTCGGGTGCGCCCCTGACCGTCCACGATCTGCGGCAACGCACCCCCGCCGAGGCCGAGTCGGAGCTGGAACTGCTGCGTGAGGGCAACACCCACGCCCGCCCGGACGTCAGCTCCGGTGACGTCTTCCGCGCGGCCCTGTGCCTGCTCCCCGACGGCAGGACCCGCCTGCAGATCGACCTGGACATGATGGCCGGTGACGCGCTGAGCCTGCGGGTCCTCCTGTCCGACCTGCGCCGTTTCTACGAGAGTCCCGACGACCCGCCGCGCGGGCTCGGCCTCGACTACCGGCGCTACCTCGCGGAGTGCGACGTCCGCAGACGGGCCGACCGCGAGCGGGACGCCGCCTGGTGGCGCGAGCGCCTGCCGGATCTGCCACGGGCCCCGCGGCTGCCCACGACCGTCGACCCCCTGACCCCGGTCAGCGCGGACGACAGTACGCTGACCCACTCCCGCCGCCTGCACCACTGGCTCGGCCCCGCCGACAAGGCCGCGCTCATCGGCGCCGCCCGCCGGCACGGCCTGACCCCCGCCGCCGCCCTCGCCACCGCCTTCGCCGAGGTGATCGCCGCCTGGAGCGACAGCCGGCGCTTCCTCCTCAACCTGCCGCTGTTCGCCCGGGAGATGTTCGAACCCGAAGTCGCCGATCTGGTGGGAGACTTCAGCAGCTCGGTCCTGCTCGACGCGGACATGAGCGCCTCCCTTCCCTTCTCCCGGCAGGCCCGCGGCCTCCAGGAACGGCTGCAGGAGGGCATCTCCCACGGTGCGTACGGCGGAGTCGAGGTGCTCCGCGACCTCACCCGAGCCGAGGGGGTCCCGGTAACGGCTCCGGTCGTGTACACCAGCGCAATCGGACTGGGGGAGATCTTCGAGCAGGACGTCCAGAAGTCCTTCGGACACCCTTCCTGGATCATCTCGCAGGGCCCGCAGGTCTACCTGGACGCCCAGGTCACCGAACTCGACGGTGGCCTCCTGCTCAACTGGGACGTCCGGGACGGCGTGCTCGAGGCAGGCGTGCCCGACGCCGCCTTCGACGCCTACCGCCGCCTCGTCACACGCCTGGTGCGGGACCCCGGCACCTGGGCCCGGCCGGTGGACGGCCTGCTCGCCCCCGACGTCCTGCCCCGGCGCGCGGTAGCGGCCCTGCCGCCCACGCCCGTTCCGGACCGCGCCCTGCACACGCGCTTCTTCCGGCTCGCCGAGACCGAGCCGGGCCGCACCGCGGTCGTCCGCGCGACCGGCGACACGATCACGTACGGCGAACTCGCCCACGCGGCACGGAGCATCGCCGCGCTGCTGCGCGCGAACGGCGTGCGGGAGGGCGACACCGTCGCGGTGACCCTGCCCAAGGGCGCCGACCAGATTCCCGCTGTCCTCGGCATCCTGACCGCCGGCGCGGCCTACGCCCCCGTCGGCGTGGAACAGCCCGCCGCACGCCGGGAACGAATCCACTCCGTGGCCGGCGCCTCCGCCGTGCTCACCGACCGGGACCACGCCCACCTGTGCGAGGACGTCTCCTCGGCCCCGGTACTGCTCTTGGAGAACGCGTCGGGGACCCGGCCCGCACCGGTCGTCCAGCCGGACCCCGCCCTGCCCGCCTACGTGCTGTTCACCTCGGGCTCGACGGGACTGCCCAAGGGCGTCGAGGTGTCGCACCGGGCGGTCGTCAACACCATCGAGGCGATGGCGGACCAGCTCGGGCTCGGCCCCGCGGACCGCACGCTCGCGATCTCCGCGCTGGACTTCGACCTCGCCACCTGGGACATCCTCACCCCGCTGTCCCTCGGCGGTCAGGTGGTGGCCACAGGACAGGCGCACCGCCGCGACGCCCACCACTGGGCGCGGCTGGTGCGCACGCACGGGGTGACGCTGGTGCAGTGCGTGCCCGCCCTGCTGGACCTGCTGATGGCCGCGGGGGAGGACGAGGGCCTCGGGGACTCCCTGCGCATGGTCCTGCTCGGCGGGGACTGGGTCGGGCTCGACCAGCCCCGCAGACTCCGGGCCCTCGTCCCCGGCTGCCGTTTCGTGGCCCTCGGCGGCATGACGGAGGCCGCCGTCCACTCCACGGTGTTCGAGGTGGAGGAGACCGACCCCGTCTGGAAATCCGTCCCCTACGGCGTTCCGCTGCGCAACATGCGGGCCCGTGTCGTGGACGGACGGGGACGCGACTGCCCCGATCTCGTCCCCGGTGAGTTGTGGATCGGCGGCCCCGGTGTCGCCAACGGCTACCGCGCGGACCCCGAGCGCACGGCGGAACGCTTCGTCGGCCACGACGGTGAACGCTGGTACCGCAGCGGCGACCTGGCCCGCTACCGGCCGGACGGCGTGCTGGAGTTCCTCGGCCGCGCCGACCACCAGGTGAAGATCCGCGGCCACCGCATCGAACTGGGCGAGGTCGAGTCCGCGCTGGAGGACGACCCCGCCGTCCTGCACGCGGTCGCCTGCGTGCTCGACACCCCGGTACGCCACCTCGCCGCGGCCGTGTCCGTCCGGGGCGGGACACCCGACCCGGACGAGGTCCGCCTGCGGGTGGCGGAACGCCTCCCCGCCCACATGGTTCCCGAGCGCCTCCTCGTCCTGCGCGACCTGCCGCTGACCTCCAACGGCAAGCTCGACCGGACGGCCGTCCGCCGGGCGCTGGCCGAGGCCGCCGGCCGGCACGGCCCCCGCACGTCGGCGCCGACCGGTCCGGTGGAGACCGCCGTGGCGGCCGAGTGGGCCGACCTGCTCGGCGTGGCCGAAGTGGGGCGCGAGAGCAGCTTCTTCCTGCTGGGCGGCGACTCGCTCGTCGCGACGCGCGTGATCGGCCGGCTGCGCGCCGCGGGCTTCCCCGGCGCCCGCGTGGCCGACCTCTTCGCCCGCCCCGTACTCCGGTACTTCTGCGAGACGCTGCGCCCCGCGACGACCGACGACGAACCGGCACCGGCCACCCCTGCCGTCCTCCTGCCCGATCCGGACCATGCGCACGAACCGTTCCCGCTGACGGACGTCCAGGCCGCCTACCACACCGGCCGCGACCCCCGGTTCACCCTCGGCGGCGTCGGCACCTGGCACTACACCGAGTTCGACGGCACCGACGTCGACCTGGACCGGCTGGAGCGCGCCTGGAACACCCTCGTCGGGCGGCACGGCATGCTGCGCGCGGTCGTCGAGGACGGACACCAGCGCGTGCTGCCCGACGTGCCGCCGGTGCGCGTGCCGGTGGAGGACGCACGTGCCGGCGGCGCGGCGAGGGCCCTGGCCGGCCTGCGCGTCCGCCTGTCCCAGCAGGTCCGCGACCCCGCCCGGTGGCCGCTCTTCGCCCTCGAGGCGGTGCGCTACCACGCGGACGAGGGCGCCGACGAGAAGGGCCGCGAGGTACGGACCCGTATCGGCATCGGCCTGGACTACCTCGTGCTCGACGCGCTCTCCATCACCACGCTCTACGCCGAACTGAACGCCCTCTACACCGACCCGGAACACGAACTGCCGCCCGTGGACGTGGCCTTCCGCGACTACCTGACCCGCCTCCCGGCGGACCCGGGGCCGACCGCGCGGGCCCGCGCCCACTGGCAGGCCCGCCTGCCGGAACTGCCGCCGCCTCCCGCCCTGCCCTTCGCCCGGGACCCGGCGACGCTCGACGCCCCCGTCTTCACCCGGCGCCGGCTGAGCCTGCCCGCCGAGGACTGGGGAGCAGTGAAGCGGGACGCGGCCCGGCACGGCCTGACTCCGTCCACCGTCCTGCTCGCCCTGTACGCGGAGGTCCTGGCGGCCTGGAGCGGGTCCGACGCCCTGACCGTCACGCTCACCCTCTTCAACCGGCGTGACGTCCACCCCCACATCCACCGGGTGCTGGGTGACTTCACCTCCCTGTCCCTGGCCGGGTACCGGCGCGCGGGCACGTCCTGGCCGGCGGCGGCCGCCGCGCTGCAACGCCGTCAGGCGGAGGACCTCGACCACGCCGACGTGCCGATCGACTGGCTGCTGCGGGAGTTCGGCCGGCGCACGGGCACGGTGGACGCCGCCGCACCCGTGGTGTTCACCAGCGCCATCGGCGTCGGGGACGCGACGCTGGCCGGACCGGGCACCGGGTTCCCCGAGAAGGTCTGGGGCATCTCCCAGTCCCCGCAGGTCTGTCTGGACAATCAGGTCACCGAGGAGTCCGGGAACCTGGTCGTCACCTGGGACGCCGTCGAGGAGCTGTTCGCCGAGGGCGTGCTGGACGCGATGTTCGCCGCGTACGAGCGACTGCTGCGGCACCTCGTGGCCGGTGACCGGGAAGCACCGCTCCCCGACCTGGTGCCCGCCTTGCAGTACGAACGGCGGGCCGCCGCGGCACGGGAGGCCGCTCTGGAACCGGTGGCGCCGCGCCCGCTGCACCAGCCGTTCTTCACCCACGCGACGGCCACCCCCGACCGCACCGCCCTCGTCACGACGACGGGGGAGGAGGTGACCTACAAAACCCTCGCGCAACAGGCGCTGCGCGCCGCCACCGCGCTCGGCGACGCGGGCGTGCGGCCGGGCGACCTGGTCGCGGTCACCGTGCCCAAGGGCCCGGAACAGGTCGCGGCGGTCCTCGGCGTCCTCGCGGCCGGCGCCGCCTACGTCCCTCTGAGCCTCGAACAGCCCGCCGCACGGCTGGAGCGGGTGCGCGCCACCGCCGGCTTCGACGTCGTCCTGGGGAGCTGGCCCGCCCGGGAAGGCGCCGGCCCCCGCACCCTGTCCTTCGCGGACACGCAGGACCGCGAGCCGCTGAGCGCGCCGGGTGGGGCATCCTCCCAGGCCCTCGCCTACGTGATCTTCACGTCGGGCTCCACAGGGGAGCCCAAGGGCGTCGAGATCACCCACGCCGCCGCCTGGAACACGATCGCGGACATCAACGCCCGGCACGGGGTGTCCGGGGACGACCGCGTCTTCGCCCTGTCGGCACTGGACTTCGACCTGTCCGTGTACGACGTCTTCGGCCTGCTCGCCGCGGGCGGCTCCCTCCTGCTGCCCACCGACGACCAGCGCCGTGAACCGGCCCGCTGGCCGGGCCTGCTGGACCAGTACGGCGTGACCGTCTGGAACACCGTCCCCGCCCTGCTCGACCTGCTGCTCGACGCCGACGAGCAGGGCGGCCGGGAAGGCGGCCGGGAAGGCGGCCGGATCGGAGGGCTGCGGACCGCGCTGGTCTCCGGCGACTGGATCGGTCTCGACCTGCCCGCCCGGCTGCGGGCCCGGACCACGCGGCCCTGCGCCTTCGTCGCCATGGGCGGAGCCACGGAAGCCGCCATCTGGTCCAACACCCTCACCGTCACCGAACCGGACCCCCGGTGGGTCTCCATCCCCTACGGACGTCCCCTGACCGGGCAGCACTACCGCGTGGTCGACCGGGACGGCCGGGACTGTCCCGACTGGACGCCCGGCGAGCTGTGGATCGGCGGCGCGGGACTGGCCCGCGGCTACCTGGCCGACCCGGTCCGCACCGCCGAGAAGTTCGTCGAACGGGACGGGCTGCGCTGGTACCGGACGGGCGACCTGGGCCGGTTCCGGGGTGACGGACTGCTGGAGTTCCTCGGCCGGCTCGACAGCCAGCTGAAGATCGCCGGTCACCGCGTCGAGGCGGGCGAGGTGGAGGCCGCGCTGGAGGCGCATCCGGCCGTCGCGCGTGCCGCCGTCGTGGCCGTGGGGGAGCGCACCGCCAGGCGCCTGGTCGCGTTCGCCGTACCCCAGGACCTCACCGCGGGCGGCACGCCCGTGGACGGAACGGGTCCTGTCGAGTCCGGCACGCCTGCGGAGTCCGGCGCGCTCGTCGAGGATCCGGAGCTCATCGAAGGCCTGTTCGGCCTGCTGGCGGAGCGAGTGCCGGTCTACGCCGTCCCGTCCCGCATCCTGCTCCTGCGGGCCATGCCGCTCACCGCGAACGGCAAGGTCGACCGCGCCGCCCTTGCCGGCCTCGCGGGACCGGAGACGGTCTTCGCCGCCGCCGAACCGCCACGGGGCGAGACCGAGACGGCCCTCGCCGCGCTCTGGCACGAGTACCTGCCACAAGGGGCGCCGGACCGCAACGCCAACTTCTTCACCGTCGGCGGCGACAGCCTCACCGCGCTGCGCCTGCTCACGGCGATCGAGCGCCGCTTGGGGGCCACCGTGCCCGCCCGCCGCTTCTTCGCCGCACCGACCATCGCCGCGCTCGCCGCGGACGTCACCCGAACGCTCGCGGCCCACGGGACCGCCTACGAGACCGGAGAGCTGTGAACATCTCTGAACTGCTGGCCCGATACGCCGACGAGGGCGTGGTGCTGTGGGCCCAGGACGGACAACTGCGTTTCCGGGCCCCGCAGGGCCGGCTCACCGACACGCACCGAGCCGAACTGCGCACGCACAAGGAAGCCGTCCTGCGCCACCTCGAGGCGCCGGAGCACACGCTGCGCGCCGACCCCGGCAACCGCCACGAACCGTTCCCGCTGACGGACATCCAGGCCGCCTACCTCATCGGCCGCACCGACGCGTACGCCTACGGGGGCGTCGGCTGCCACGCCTACGTGGAGCTGGAGTACCCCGACCTGGACGTCGACCGCGTCACCTCCGTCTGGCGGGAGCTGATCCAGCGGCACGACATGCTCCGCGCCGTCATCCACCACGACGGCTACCAGCGGGTCCTGCCCGAGGTGCCCGCGCTCCCGGTCGGGACCGACGACCTGACCGCGCTGCCGGCCGCCACCGCCGAGGCACGGACGCGGCACACCCGAGCCCGGCTGTCCACCCGCGAGGCGCCCACCGACCAGTGGCCCCTCTTCGACGTGCACGTGACCCGGACCGCCGAACGGGCCGTGCTCCACCTCGCCTTCGACATGCTCGTCGTCGACCACGCCGGCCTGCGCATCCTGCTCGCGGAGTTCCAGCGGAGCTACGGCGGCACCGCCCTGACCGACGCACCGCGGATCACCTTCCGCGACTACGTCCTGGCCCGCCGCGCCCTCGCCGACACCGACGGCCACACCCGCGACCGCGCCTACTGGACCGAACGGCTCGACACCCTGCCGCCGGCCCCCGAACTGCCCCTCGCCGAGGGCTGGGAAGCCACCGTGAGCGGCCCTGGAGGAGAGGGCGGCGCTCCGGCGTCCGGTGACGCGGTGGCGTTCCGCCGGCTGGAGGCCCTGCTGCCCGCGGCCGACCGGGACCGGCTCGCCGAACGGGCCGCGCGGCGCGGACTGACCGTGCCGACGGCTCTGCTCACCGCGTACGCCGAGACGGTCGGCGCCTGGTCGCGGACCAGCCGTTTCACGCTCAACGTGCCCACGGTCGACCGGCCCGCCCTGCACGAGGACATCGACCGCCTCATCGGTGACTTCACGTCGCTCGAACTCCTCGCCGTCGACCTCGACGCCCCGGCCACCTTCGCCGAGCGGACCGGGGCCGTGGGTGAGCAACTCCTCGAAGACCTGGCACACCCGCTGTTCACCGGCTCGGAGGTGCTCGCCGAACTCTCCCGCAGGGCGGGTGCGCCGGTGCTCATGCCGGTGGTCTTCACCAGCGCCCTGGGCTCCGGCGCCACCTCCGAGGGCGTGCCCCCCGAGGTGACGTACGCCGTGACCCGGACGCCGCAGGTGTGGCTCGACTGCCAGGTCATGCACCGCGGTGACGCGCTCAGCCTGTCCTGGGACATCCGGGAGGGCGCGCTCGCCCACGGGGTGGCCGACGCCATGTTCGAGGCGTACACGGCACTCGCGCGGTCGCTGTCGGCCGAGGGCGAGGCCGGAGAGGCCGCCTGGGACGCGCCGGCCCGCACCGCCCTGCCCGAGGCGCAGGCGGAGCGCCGGAGCGCGGTCAACGCGACCGGGGGCCCGCTGCCGGACGTCCTGCTCCACGAAGCCGTACTGGCCCGGGCCCGGGCCACACCGGACGCGATCGCGGTCCGCACACCCGAACTGGCCCTGTCCTACCGCCGGCTCGTCGCCCGCGCGAGCCGTCTCGCCCAGACGCTGACGGCGTCCGGACTGCGCCCCGGGGAACCGGTGGCCATCTGGATGGACAAGGGCTGGGAGCAGGTCGTCGCCGTCTACGGCACCCTCATGGCGGGCGGCGCGTACCTGCCCGTCGACACGGCCCAGCCGCCGGCCCGCCGGGACACGATCATCGCGGACGCGGGCGTCCGCACCGTCCTCACCCAGTCCTGGCTCGCCGAGCTCGAAGACCTCCCGGAGACGGTGACGTCCGTGGCCGTGGACCTCGTCGAGGAGGCCGCCGGGGACGGTACGACAGTCGCCGTCCACCGGGACCCGGACGACCTCGCCTACGTCATCTACACCTCGGGCTCCACCGGCACGCCCAAGGGCGTGATGATCAGCCACCGGGCCGCCCTCAACACGGTCGAGGACATCAACCGCCGCTTCGCCGTCACCGAGCGCGACCGCGTTCTCGGCATCGCGGGACTCGGCTTCGACCTGTCCGTCTACGACCTGTTCGGACCGCTCGCCGCGGGCGCGACCCTCGTCCTGCCCCGGGCCGACCGGCGCGGCGACCCCTCCCACTGGGCCGAACTCGTACGCGACTTCGGCGTCACGGTGTGGAACTCCGTGCCGGGCCAGCTCCACATGCTGTGCGACTGGCTCCGCTCCGAGCCCCCCACCGACGACGGCTCACTGCGACTGGCGCTGATATCCGGGGACTGGATACCGGTCTCGCTGCCCGACCAGGCGCGCGAACTCCTGCCGGGCCTGGAGATCGTCTCCCTCGGCGGAGCGACCGAGGGCTCCATCTGGTCCATCGCCCACCCGATCGGCGAGGTGGACACCGCTCGCCCGAGCATCCCGTACGGCAAGCCCCTGACCAACCAGACCTTCGCCGTACTCGACCGGCACCTGCGGCCACGTCCCGAATGGGTCCCGGGTGAGCTGTACATCGGCGGCGCCGGCGTCGCCCTGGGCTACTTCGGCGACGAGGAGCGCACGGCACAGCGGTTCCTCACCGACCCCGCCACCGGAGAGCGGCTCTACCGCACGGGCGACCTCGGACGGTACCTGCCCGACGGGACCATCGAGTTCCTGGGCCGGGAGGACGCCCAGATCAAGATCCGCGGATACCGGGTCGAACTCGCCGAGGTCGAGGCCGCCGTACAGGCCCACCCGGCGGTAGCGGCCGGCGCGGTCGTCGTCGACGACTCGGCGGCGGGCGGGCGACGCCTGGCCGCGTTCGTGGAGACGGCCCGCAAGGACGGCGGGACACCGCGCGAGGAGGAAGAAGGGGAACGCAAGGACGGCGGGACAGCGCACGAGGAGAAGGAGAGGGAACGCGGAGAGGGCGGGACGCGACGCGCAGAGGGTGGAGCGGCACGCCAGGACGGCGGCGGGCCCGCCGTGACGAGCCGCGAGCAGGCGCGCGTGGCGGCCGCCGACGCCGTACGCGAAGCCTCCGCGGCCGTCGACGCCGCACGGCTCACCGACTTCCTGGCGGCCCTCGACGAGATGGCGATCGCCGAGATGACCCGGGTCCTCGCCGCCTCCGGAGTGCTCGACGGGCAAGCGGCGGTCACGGCGGAGGAGGTGGGCACGGCACTGCGCGCCACACCCCGCCACCGGCACATCGTGCGCCGTTGGCTGCGCGCCCTCGCCGCCCGGGACCGGCTCACCCACCGGGCCGCCGACGACACCTACACCGGCCTCGTCCCCGTCTCCGCGCCCGAGGCGGAGCGCCGCCGGCGGCTGGCCGCCGACCTGGAGCAGGAGATCGGGTGGAGCACCGAGCTGCTCACCGTCATGCGCACCTGCGCCGAGCGGCTGCCCGAGCTGGTCTCCGGGGAGGTCGGCATCCGCGACCTGCTCTTCCCGGGCGCGGCGACGGAGGCCGCGGACGCCGCCTACCGGGACAACCTCGCCATCCGGCACCTGAACCGCGCGGTGGCCGCCGCGCTGCGCGAGATCGCCGCGAGTCACACCGGTGAGGAGCGGCTGCGGGTGCTGGAGGTCGGCGGCGGCGTCGGCGGCACCACCGGGGAACTGGTGCCCGTGCTCGCCGAGTACGGCGTCGACTACCTGTTCACGGACGCCTCGGCGTTCTTCCTGAACGAGGCCCGCGAGCGCTTCGCCGACCACGCCTGGGTCCGCTACCAGCGTTTCGACGTCGACGAGGACCCGCGCGCCCAGCACCTGCCGCCCAACACCTTCGACGTCGTGCTCTGCGCCAACACGCTGCACGCCGCCGCCGACGCGGACGCCGCCGTGGGCAGGCTGCGGGAACTGCTCGTACCGGGCGGACAGCTCGTGTTCGTGGAGAACACCCGCGACGAGAACCTCCCGCTGCTCGTCTCCATGGAGTTCCTGGAGGTCGCCGGCCGGGCGTGGACCGACGTGCGCCGGCACACCGGACAGTCCTTCCTCACCCACACGCAGTGGCGTGAGCTCCTCGAGGGGCACGACGCGTCCGAGGTCACCTCGCTGCCCGACGCCCGGGACGCCCTGGCACTCACCGGGCAGGAGGTGTTCATCGCCACGCTGAAGGACGACCGGCACCACGTGCCGGTGGGGGAGCTGGCCCGTACGGCGGCCACCCGGCTCCCGGAGTACATGCTCCCCTCGGTGTGGCAGGTCGTCGACACCCTCCCCCGCACGGCCAACGGCAAGACCGACCGCGCGCGCCTGCGGTCCTGGCTGCCCCGGGAGAGCGCACCGGTCGTCGTGGACGAGCGGCCGAAGGACGAGCTGGAGAACAGCCTGGCCGACCTGTGGGCGGAACTCCTCGCGGTCGAACGCGTCACCCGCAACGACGACTTCTTCGACCTCGGCGGCGACTCGCTCCTGGTGGCCCGGATGGTGGGCCGGCTGCGTGAACGGATACCGCGGGCGGCGGACCTGGAGTGGGAGGTCGTCCTGCGCCACATGCTGCGCCGCCCCACGGTCGCGGGTCTGGCCGGGTTCCTGCGCGGCCTGGCCGGTCCGCAGGACGCGCCCGCGTCCGGTGCCGTACGCACGGACCCGGTGATCCACCTGCACGGCTCGCGTTCGCAGGACGAGCCGACGACCGTGCTGGTGCACGCGGGGACCGCGACGATCATGCCGTACCGGGCGCTGATCACCGAGGTCAGGCGCCGCTCGCCGGGCCTCGCCGAGGTCGTCGGCGTGGAGGTCCCGGACCTGGACGGCTTCCTCGCCGCACCTCCGGACGGACTCATCGAGCAGATGGCGGCCGACTACGCGCGCGCCCTGACGGCGGACGGCCGCAGCCGCTTCCACGTCGTCGGCTACTGCCTGGGCGGCCTGATCGCCACCGAGGTGGCCCGCAACCTGGCCGAGTCGGGAGCGGAGGTGGAGAGCCTCACCGTCATCAGCAGCCACAGCCCGCGCTTCCGCCTGGACGACGAACTCCTCGCCGAGTACTCCTTCGCCGTCATGATGGGCATCGACCCGGCCGACCTCGGCTTCCCTGACGACCAGTACCGGGTGGCCGCGGCGGCCGACGCCGTCCTGGCCGCCAGTCCCGGTGTGCTGACGGACGGCGGACTCGCCGCGCTGCCCGAGGAGTTCGAGGACGTCGCGGGCCGCTTCCGGCGACTGGCCGACGTTCCCCGTGCCACCCGTATCGCCCGGATGTGCGAGGCGGTGCCGGCCTCGGCCGGCACCTACGAACCCGACCACATGACCCGGCTCTTCCTCGCCTTCCGCCAGAGCGTCTTCGCGATCACCCGTTACGACGCGGAGCCGTACGCGGGTGACATCACCTTCCTGCGCCACGACGGCGCCTACCCCTTCCCCGGCAGCAAGGACGCCGTCACCGCCTACTGGGAGGAACTGACCCTGGGAGACCTGGACATCGTCGACATCGGCGGCGACCACTACAGCTGCCTGTCCGTCGAGCACGCGCCCGGCATCCTCAAGACCCTCGGTGAGCTGACCCGGGGGGCGATCACCCGATGACCAAACCCGTGATCGGGGTCCTGGGTGCCTCCGGGGCGGTCGGCCGGGCCGCCGTACGGGAACTGCGCGCGCTCGGCCACACCGGACTCCGCCTCGGCGGCCGTACCGCGTCAGCGCTGTGCGCGGTCGCCGAGGAGGATCCCGCCGGTCATGACGAGACCGTGTGGGCGGACGCCACCGCACCGGACGGCCTGCGCGCCTTCACCGACGGCTGCGACATCGTCCTCAACTGCGTCGGCCCCACCTACCGGCTCCGCGCCACGGTGGCCTCGGCCGCACTCGCCGCCGGAGCGCACTGCGTCGACGTGGCCGGGGACGACCCGGCCGCCGAGGACCTCCTCGAGGCCGGCGACCCGGCCCACGACGGCCGCACGGTCGTCCTGTCGGCCGGAGCCCTGCCCGGCCTGTCCAGCCTCCTGCCCCGCTGGCTGGCCGGGCAGGGTCTGGACGACGTCTCCGCGCTGACCGCGCACTGCGGCGGCCTGGAGACCTGTTCGCCGACGGTGGCGCACGACCTCATGCTCTCCCTCTCCTTGGGAGGCGCGGACGGCGCGGCCTACGGCGAGGCCCTCGCCGCCGTCCGCGGCGGCCGGCGGCTCTCGCGCGCCCTGCGCACGGCCGAGGACGCCGAACACCGGTCCTTCCCCGGCCGGGTGGCTCTCCAGCCCTATCTCAGCGGGGAGAGCGAACGCCTCGCCGACGTCCTCGGCCTGGACCGGCTCGACTGGTACAACGTCCACCCCGGCCCCGCCGTACGCGCGCTGCTCAACCTGCTGCCCGGCCGTCTCGCCGCCGGGGACGCCCCCGCCGAGCTGGCGGACCGGCTGATCCTCGCCGCCGACCTCGACCTGGCCGGACGAAGGCCCTACTACGTCATGGACTTCGAGCTGTCGGGCACCGCGTCCGGACGGCCGGCCACCGCGGGGCTGACCCTGCGCGCGGCCAGCAGCTACCGGCTCACCGCGGCCGTGGGCGCGCTCGCGGTGGACGCGGTACTGCGGGCCGAGGTACCGGCGGGGGTGCGCTTCGCCTGCGACGTGCTGGACCCCGACACCGTGGTGCGGCACCTGCGAACCCGGGGAGCCGCGGACCTCCGGCCTACCGGAGCGGCGGCCGGCGCCGATCAGGTGGAAGAGGGCGTGCTGTGAACACATCGACACCCTTGCGCGTGCTGGTCTGCGGCACCAACTTCGGCCGTTTCTACGCCGAGGCGGCACACCGTCGCCCCGGATACGAGCTGGCCGGCATCCTGAGCCGGGGTTCGGCCGCCTCCCGGGCGTACGCGGAGCGACTCGGCGTTCCCCACTACGCGGACGTCGACGACCTCCCGGCCGGCATCGACGCCGCGTGCGTGGCGGTCAGCTCCTCCATCTCGGGCGGCCGGGGCACCGAGGTGGCCAGGGCGCTCATGGACCGGGGCATCCACGTCCTCCAGGAGCACCCCGTCCACCTCACCGAGCTGACGGACAACCTCGGACACGCACGCCGCCGGGGAGTGCAGTACCGCCTCAACACCCACTACCCGCACGTCGCCCCGGTCCGCGACTTCGTCGACGCGGCCCGCAGGCTCGTCGCGCGACAGCGGCCGCTCTTCGTGGACGCCGCCACCCCGGTCCACCTCATGCACCCCCTGGTGGACATCCTCGGCCGGGCGATGGGCACGCTGCGGCCCTGGCGCTTCGCGGACCCGGCGCCGCTGCCCGCCGGGACCGGTCCGCAGCCGTTCCGCTCCCTGCACGGCGTGTTCGCCGGCGTACCTCTCACCCTGCGGGTGCACCACCAGCTCGACCCGGCCGACCGGGACAACCACGCCCTGCACTGGCACCGCGTCTCCATCGGCACGGAAGGCGGAGTCCTCACTCTGGCCGACACCCACGGGCCGGTCCTGTGGAGTCCCCGCCTGCACATCGGACGCGACGCCGACCGGCGCTTCGTCCTCGACGGACCGGGCACCGGCCGTCTGGGGCTCGCCACCACGTCCGTCGTCGGAAACACGGGAACCTTCCGCACCGTCTTCTCCGACCTGTGGCCGGAAGCGGTCGGCAGCGCCCTCGACGGGCTCCGAGAGGCCGTCGAGCAGGGTGGCGACGCCCTGCGCACGGGTCAGTACGACCTGGCCGTGTGCCGCATCTGGACCGACCTGGCCGCACGGCTCGGACCGCCCGAGATCGTCCGTCCGGCCACCCCTCGGCCCCTCGCGGTCAGCGACGTCTTCCCCGCACCGGAGCAGACCCGCGGCGACACGGACCAGGCCCGCAGCGACGCGGACCAGAGTCGTACCGACGAGGACCGCGTCCGCGTCGAACGGCCCCCCGCCGGTGGGCGAACCGGCACGGAACACTCCGGTGCGGACTCGCCTTCCGCCCCTTCCCACGCCTCGCCCTACTCCCCGTCGGCGGAGTTCTTCGACCTTGTCGCCGCCGAGCACACCGCGACCGCGAGCGCGCCCGCGATCGCCGCGCTCCTCGCCGACGCCGACCTGAGCACCGGGCCGGTGGTCGACATCGGCGCCGGCACCGGCCTGGTGACCGAGGCTGTCGCCCGTGCCCGGCCGGACGCCGAGATCCTCGCCTGCGAGCCGGCGGTCGGCATGCGTGCCGTGCTCACCAGCCGGGTCTTCAGCGATCCGGACCTGCGCTCCCGAGTCACCGTCACCGCGGACTCGGCTCCCGACCTGGACCTGCCGGACCGGGTCGGCGTCGTCCTGCTCTGCGGAGTCCTCGGCCACCTCGATGCCGACGAACGAGCCCGGCTCTGGCGGCGAGTGAAGCAACGGCTGGCCCCCGGCGGGCTGGTGGTCGTCGAACTCATGCAGTTCGAGGAGCCGTTGACTCTCTCCGAGACCAGGCTCGCCACCGCCACCGCCGGACGGCACCGCTACGAGTGGTCGTTCGCGGGAGCACCGGACGAGACGGAGGACGGTGTGATGCGCCTGCACTCCACCTGGCGCGTCTACCGGGACGACGCCACCCGGGCGGAGCGCGAGGTGCACGACTCCTACCGATGGGTGCCCTTCGGACTGAAGGACGTGGCGGCCGAGTCCGGGATGACCGCACGCGCCCTGTCCACCCGTCCCGGGGCGCCCCCGCTGGCCGTGCTCACCCGGGCACCGGACGCGCCGGACACGGCGCGTGAACCGGCCCTGCCGAAGGCGCGGACCGCACCGGACGGCCCGGGCACGCAACGCGCCACCACCCCGTTCGTCTCCTCCTCCTCCACCACCGCCACTTCCACCCCCGCCTCCACTTCCACCTCCACCGACGGCTGAGGACCACCCATGACAAACCCCGCACCCCCGACGGCGTCCGACACCCCCGACGAGCCCACCATCGGTGCCGCCCCGGCCCTCGCCGCCCCGCCCCGTGACTTCCCGATCCAGCGCGGCTGCCCCTTCGCCGCACCCGCGGAGTACGCCGAGATGCGTACCGACGACCCGGTCGCCCGCGTCACCCTGCCGACCAAGCGGGAAGCCTGGGTGGTGACCCGCTACGACGACGTTCGCGAACTGCTCTCCGACCCGCGCGTCAGCGCCGACATCGGCCGCCCCAACTTTCCCGCTCTCGGAGAGGGCGAGCAGGAGGCCGGGGCCAGGTTCCGTCCCTTCATCCGCACCGACGCCCCCGAGCACACCCGCTACCGCCGCATGCTCCTGCCGGCGTTCACGGTGCGCCGAGTGCGCGCGATGCGGCCCGTCGTACAGGCACGGGTGGACGAGATCCTGGACGGCATGCTGGACGCCGGCGGTCCGGTGGACTTCGTGACCGCGTACGCCAACGCCGTCTCCACGTCGGTGATCTGCGAACTGCTCGGCATCCCGCGGCACAACCTGGAGTTCTTCCGGGACGTCACCAGGATCTCCGGCTCCCGCAACAGCACCGCGGAACAGGTCTCCGAAGCACTCGGCGGCCTCTTCGGACTGCTCGCCGAACTGATCGCCGAGCGGCGGGAGGACCCCCGGGACGACCTGATCTCCAAGCTCGTCACCGACCACCTGGTCCCCGGCAACGTGACGATGGACCAGCTGCTGTCCACCCTCGGCATCACGATCAACGCCGGCCGCGAGACCACCACCAGCATGATCGCCCTGAGCACCCTGCTCCTCCTGGAGCAGCCGGAGTTGATGGAGGAACTGCGGCAGGACCCCTCCCGGATGCCCGCGGCCGTCGACGAACTCCTGCGCGTCCTGTCCGTCGCCGACTCCATCCCCCTGCGCGTCGCCGCCGAGGACATCGAGCTGTCGGGCCGCACCGTCCCCGCCGACGACGGTGTCATCGCCCTCCTCGCCGGAGCCAACCACGACCCCGAGCAGTTCGACGACCCCGAGCGGGTCGACTTCCACCGCACGGACAACCACCACGTGGCGTTCGGATACGGCGTGCACCAGTGCGTCGGACAGCACCTGGCGCGGCTGGAACTGGAGGTCGCCCTGGAAACGCTGATCCGCCGCGTCCCCACCCTGCACCTCGCGGGGGACCGGGACCAGGTCGTCGTCAAGCACGACTCGGCCACCTTCGGCCTCGAAGAACTGATGGTGACCTGGTGACCGCCGCCTACTCGCCGAACGCCTCCGCACGCGCCGCGCGTGACGACAGCCCGTGGATCAGGTCGTGGAACGAGGGTCCCGCCTCCCGGCTCACACTGATCTGCCTGCCGCACGCCGGCGGCAGCGCGGGCTTCTACCGGACCTGGGCGGCGCTGATGCCCCCCGAGGTCGAACTCGTCGGCATCCAGTACCCGGGCCGCGAGGACCGCTTCGACGACCCGGAGAGCGCCGGCATGGGCGAGCTGGTGACCGCGGTGGCGGACGCCGTCCTGCCACTGCTCGACCGGCCGTACGCCCTCTTCGGGCACAGCATGGGCTCCGCCGTGGCCTGGGAACTGGCCCACGAACTGGACCGCCGGGAGGCCCCCGGCCCGCGCCGGCTCTTCGCGTCGGGCCGGGCCGCTCCCGGCAAGGCGGTGACCGGGCAACTGCACCGCCAGGACGACGACGTCCTGTGCGCGGAACTGAGCCGCCTCGGCGGCACCAGCCGTGAGGTCCTCGACGACCCCGGGCTGCGCTCCCTGATCCTCACGGCCGTGCGCCACGACTACCGGATCATCGAGACCCACCGGCCCGAGGAGCGCCCACCGCTGTCCTGTCCGATCCACGTCCTGACCGGAGGTGCCGACCCGGAGCTCGGCGAGGAGCGCAGCCGCGACCGGGCCGGCGGCTGGGCGGACCTCACCACCGCCCGCACCGAGGTCCGTGTCTTCCCCGGTGACCACTTCTACCTCACTCCACGACGCCGTGAGGTGGTCGCCACCGTCCTGCGCAGGATGGACCCCTCGCTGACCACGGACGGCCGGCGCACGTGGCCGAGCACCCCGTGAGCCCCCGCCACCCGGCCGCCCTCACCCGGCCGGCCACGTCCGCCCCCGCCTGGAGACTGCCGTGATCGACTACTACTCGGCCTCGGCCGAGTTCTACGAGCTGGTCGCCACCCGGCACACCGCCAGCAGCGGCCCCCCGCTGTCCCGCGTCCTCGCGGGTCTGGACGTGTCGCACGGCCCCGTCCTGGAGATCGGCGCGGGCACCGGACGCGTGACCGAGGTCATCGCCGCCGTACTCCCCGAGGCGGAGATCCTCGCCGCCGAGCCGTCGGCCACCATGCGGGCCATGCTCACCTCCCGGGTCGCCCGCGACCCGGACCTGCGGCGCCGGGTGACGGTGGTCGACGGTGCCGCCCAGGACCTCGACCTTCCCGAACGGCTCTCCGCGGTCGTCATCTTCGGCGTGGCCGGTCATCTCACCGTCCCCGAACGCGTCGCGCTGTGGAAGCGGCTCGCGGACCGCCTGCCGGACGGTGCGCCCATCGTCGTGGAACTGATGGGCGTCTCCTCCCCCCGCGTCATCCCCCCGGTGATGTCCCTGAGGGAGACCATCGGACGCCAGACGTACGAGTGGTGGATCGGCGGCGAACCCATCGAGGGCGACGCCATGCGGTTCACCACGACCTGGAAGGTCCTGCGCGACGGCCGCACCGTGCGCGAGGTCGCCGACAGCTACGACTGGCACACCTTCGACGTCGCCCGGCTGGCCCGGGAGGCAGGCATGACCAGCCGCCGCATCACCGAGGCGGGCGGCCGGCCCATCCCCGAAATCGGAGTACTCGTCAAGTGAAGTCACAACCTCCCGAGTCCGGCCCGGACCCGGTGTCCCAGGGCCCGGCGGCCCCCGGAGCGGGCCCCGAGGCACCCCCGCGCCCGCTCCGCACCCTGACCGAGCCCGTCCGGGGCCGGCTCGCCGTCGCCGTCGTCCTCCAGACCGTCGCGGCCCTCGCCTCGGTGGTGCCGTTCATCGCCGTCTCCGAGATCGCCGACCGTCTCACCGGAGGGACCCCTGCCGACGGTGACGTGCTGTGGCCGATGGTCATGCTGGCCGGTGCGGCGGGGCTGCTCGCCCTGGTGTGCGGCACGGCGGCCGGCGCCCTCGCCCACATCGCCGACAACGACCTCCAACTCACCCTCCGCCGCCGCCTCGCCCGGCACATCGGGCGGCTGCCGCTCGGCCGGCTCACCGACCGGGGCACCGGCGAGGTCAAGCAGGCGGTGCAGGACGACGTGAGCGCGCTGCACACGCTGTTCGCCCACACTCTGCTCGACGTCGTCGCGGTACTCATCGCGCCCGTGCCGGCCCTGGCCTACCTGTTCATCGTCGACTGGCGCCTCGCCCTCGTCGGGGTCGTGCCCCTGACGCTCGGCGTGCTCCTCTTCAGCCGGGCCATGGCGGGCGCGGCGGCGCAGATGGCCGAGTTCGGCGCCGCGCTGGGACGGATCTCCGCCGCCGCCGTGGAGTTCGCGTCCGGCATCGCCGTCTTCAAGAGCTTCGGGCGCGGAGGCAAGGCCCACGAGCGCTTCGTCCACGCGACCGAAGGCTTCGCCGACTTCTTCTCCCGCTGGGTCCGGACCACTCTGGTCAGTTCCACCGCCGCCGTGCTGGTGGTCGCCCCGGCCGTGGTGCTGCTCCTCCTGACCGTGGTGGGAGCGGTGTTCGTCACCCTGGAGTGGACGACCGGTGCCGAACTTGTCCCCTTCCTGCTGCTCGGTCCCGCCGTCGCCGCCCCCATGGGCGTCGTCGGACCCCGCATCCAGCAGATCCGGGCCGGCCAGGCCGCCGCCGTACGCGTCACGGAGCTGCTCCACGCTCCCACGCTCCCCGAGCCCGCCAACCCCGTGCTGCCGGACGGCCACCACATCTCCCTGCGCGGGGTGTCCTTCTCCTACGACGGGCAGACAGACGTCCTCAGCGACGTGGACCTCGACCTGGCGCCCGGCACGGTCACCGCGCTGGTCGGCCCCTCCGGCTCCGGCAAGTCGACTCTCGCGTCACTGCTGCCTCGCTTCCACGACGTCACAACCGGCACGGTGACCCTCGGCGGTGCCGACCTCCGTGACATCCCCGCGACCGAGCTGTACCGCCGGGTCGGCTTCGTCCTCCAGGACGTACGGCTGCTGCGGGCGAGCGTCGCCGACAACATCCGCCTCGGCCGCCCCGACGCCACCGACGAGGAGGTCGAGCGGTGCGCCCGCGCCGCCCGCATCCACGACCGTGTCATGGCCCTGCCCGACGGCTACGCGACCGAACTCGGCACCGCCGTCACCCTCTCCGGCGGTGAGGCACAACGCCTCTCCATCGCGAGAGCCCTGCTCGCCGACGCCCCGGTCCTCGTGCTCGACGAGGCGACCGCGTACGCCGACCCGCACTCCGAGGCACTGATCCAGGACGCGCTGTCCGCGCTCGCGGCCGGCCGCACCCTGCTCGTCATCGCCCACCGGCTGTCGACCGTCCGCTCCGCCGACCGGATCGTGGTGCTGGAGGACGGGCGCGTCACCGAACAGGGCCGCCACGACGACCTGCTGGCCGCCCGGGGCCGTTACGCCACGCTGTGGGACGCCCAGGGGAGCGCGGACGACATCCGAGAAGGAAGTGCACGATGATCCGTCAGCTCTACCGTGTCCTGGGACCGGAAGGCCCCCGCCCGCTCAACCGGCTGCTCCTCCTCCAGTGCGGCGCGGCCGTCCTGCAGGGCGTGGCCTTCGCCCTCCTGGTGCCCGTCCTGCGCACCCTGCTCGGCCCGGAACCCGACGACGTGTGGCCCTGGCTGACGGCGTTCGTCGTCTGCGCGCTCGCGCACGCCGTGCTCCAGGGCGCGGCCATCAGCGGCGGGTTCACGGTCGGTTCCCAGCTCTCCCGGGTGCTGCACCGCCGTCTGGCGGACCAGGCCCTGCGCCTGCCGCTGGGCTGGTTCACCGCCGGCCGCACGGCCGAGTTCAGCAGGCTCGCCGGGCAGAACGTCATCCAGGTGATGAGCACACCGGCCCACCTGCTGCGCCCGTTCATCAGCTCCCTGCTCACCCCGGCGACGCTGGTGGTCGCCACCTTCTTCTTCGACGTCCGCACCGCCCTGGTGCTGCTGGTCTGCGCGCCCGTGCTGTTCGCCGTCCAGAGGGCGAGCACGGCCGTGATGCGCCGGCTCGACCTCGGCCGTGACGCCGCGATCGGCGAGTCCGCCGACCGGGTCCTGGAGTACGCGCGCAACCAGCCGGTACTGAGGGCGTTCGGCCGGACCACCGAGGGTTACGGAGCGCTGGACGACGCCCTGATGGCCGAGGCGCGCGCGGACCGGCGGCTCATCGCGCGGGGGCTGCCCGGCCTGGTCTCTTTCTCGTTCGCCACCCGGCTCGTGTTCGCCCTGCTGCTCGCCCTGGGCGTGTCCTGGCAACTCGACGGATCGCTCACCGTGCCCACCCTGCTGGCGCTCCTCGTGCTCCTGGTCCGCCTGACCGACAGCGTGTCGTCCGCCGCCGAGGCCGGCGCCGGCCTGCGCATCGCCCGCAACACCCTGGACCGCCTCGGCGCGGTCCTCGACGAACCACCGTTCCCCCAGCCCGCCGAGCCGAAGACACCTCGCGACGCGAGCGTGGAGTTCACCGGGGTCGGCTTCCGCTACGACGGCGGCCCGTCGGAGGGCACGGGCACACGGCCGGTCCTGAACGACGTGACCTTCCGCCTGCCCGAGCGCAGCATGACCGCGCTGGTCGGGCCCTCCGGCGCGGGCAAGACCACGATCGCCGGGCTGCTCGCCCGGTTCCGGGACCCCACCGAGGGCACCGTCCGCATCGGGGGCGTCGACGTACGCGAGATCGGGGCCGACGACCTCGCGGCCCACGTCTCCCTCGTCTTCCAGGACGTGTACCTCTTCGACGGCACGATCGAGGAGAACGTCCGCATCGCCGCGCCCGGTGCGGGCCCCGGCGAACTGGCCGAGGCCGCGGCACTGTCCGGGCTGGACCGAGTGATCGGCGAGCTGCCCGAGGGGTGGGCCACGAAGGTGGGGGAGGGCGGCGCGCGACTGTCCGGTGGACAGCGGCAACGGGTGTCCGTCGCCCGCGCCCTTCTCAAGGACGCCCCGATCCTCGTTCTCGACGAGGCCACCGCCGCCCTCGACCAGGAGAACGAGGCGCTGTTCGCGCGGGCCGTGCGGACTTTGGCGGACCGCAAGACCCTCCTGGTCATCGCGCACCGGCTCAGCACCGTCGTGAGCGCCGACCGGATCCTCGTCCTGGAGGACGGCGAGATCACCGAACGGGGCACGCACGACGACCTGGTGACGAAGGGAGGCACGTACGCCTCCTTCTGGGAACGGCGGGCGCGGGCCCACGGCTGGCGACTGGAGGCAGCACCGTCATGACCCCTCGCCCGACACCAGCGGCCCCGGACCCAGCGGCAGAGAGAAGGCACGACACGATGACCATCGGACCCCACAACACCTGGGAGACATGGGCGAGGTCCGTCCCCCCGCTCGCATGCGCCGGCACCCGGGAGCCCTGCCCCGACCCGGCGGCCACCGCCACCCGTCTCGCACAGGCGGGACTCGCCGGCCAGTACGTGGTGTACGAGGGAGACGGCGGAGCCTGGCACTTCGCGGCGGGCTCCGACGCGAGTGTCACCGCGGGCGCCACCGGCATCACCGCGCGGGCGGGCGGACGTACCTGGACCTCGCGCACCGACGGGGAGCCCCTGACGGCGTTCGCCACCGCCCTGTCCGCCCTGCGCGACGAGAACGGCGAAGGCCGCCACTTCTACGGCTGGGCCGCCTTCGAGCTCGCCCATCTCCTTCACGCGGACCCCGCGGCGGCCGGGGACCAGCCCCTGCTGCACGCGCTGATCCCGTCCGTCGAGGTGACCCTCACCGGCGAGCGGACAGTGGTCCGCGCGGTGGACGAGGCGTGGGCGCGCAAGGTCGCCGACCTGCTCGCGGAGCCCGCGGCCGGGCGGGCCTGGCGCGACGAGCCGACGCGGGAGGGGACCGAGGGAGTCATCTCCGCGGGCACCGCCGCCTACGGGCAAGCGGTCTCCCGTACGGTCGGGGACATTCGCGCCGGGTTGCTGGAGAAGGCCGTGGTCTCCCGGAAGGTCCCGTTGCCCGCCGGATCCCGCCCGGACTTCTCCGCGACCTATCTCGCGGGTCGCCGGGCCAACACACCGGCCCGTTCCTACCTGCTGGATCTCGGCGGCTACCGGGCTGCCGGGTTCAGCCCCGAGACCGTTCTCGAGGTCTCAGACGACGGGCGGGTCAGCACACAGCCGCTGGCGGGCACCCGCGCACTGGGTGCCGACCCGGCGGAGAACGAACGCCGGCGCGCGGAACTGCTCAGCGACCCCAAGGAGATACACGAGCACGCCGTGTCCGTACGTCTGGCCTGGGACGAGATGGCGGCCGTGTGCCGCCCCGGCTCCGTCGTGGTCGAGGAGTACATGTCGGTCCGCCCACGGGGATCGGTGCAGCACCTTGCCTCGCGGGTGACGGGCCGGCTGCGTCCGGACGCCGGACCGTGGGACGCCTTCGCCTCCCTCTTCCCGGCGATAACCGCCACAGGGGTCTCCAAACGCGCCGCGCTCGAGACCCTGGCCCGCCACGAGGAAGGGCCACGGGGCCTGTACGGCGGCGCGGTGTTCCGGGGGAGCACGAGCGGCGCCCTGGACGCCGCCCTAGTCCTGCGCACGCTCATCGGAACGGAGAACGAGGCGTGGCTGCGGGCGGGCGCCGGGGTGACCGCCCAGTCCAGCCCCGAACGGGAGACCGAGGAGACCTGCGAGAAACTCCGCAGCGTCGCCCCGTATCTGCGGTTCTCCACGGAGTGACCCGGGACGGGACAGCCGAAGAGACGTCGGGCAGGGCGGGTGGCGGGCGCCCACCTCACCGATGATTCTTGCGGCAGGCCTGGTGGGGCGAGTTCGAGAGAAGCGCTCCTGGCTGGTCGGTGTACCGGAGCGGGAAACGGACCCAGGGGACGGCTCCCAAGGCGCCCCCACTGATCCGGGTGAAGGACACGACCACCGAAGCCGTCCGCACCACCCCACCGGGCTTGTCTCCACGTGTCGACCCTGAGAACGCCACCGTCTAGAAGCCTCAGGCGGCGACGTGGGCTGCGAGCCGGTCAGCGGCGGTGCGGGGCTCGCGGCCGAGGAGTTCGGCCAGCAGCGGGTCGGCTTCGGCGAATAAGGAGCGGTCACCGGCGAGGACGACCGCGGTGGCCTCGGCGATGTCGGCACGGTCGGTATACGGGACGGGGCCGTCCTCCGGCTGGGCGATCACGCCGGTCCGCTGCCACGGGCCGAGAACCTGGTCGAGCGGGCCGTAGGCCCCTTCGATATACCCCCACGGGTAAACTGCCTGGCGGTCGGAAGGTCAGCCAAGTCCGTCAAAGCGCGGAACGCCCCAGGGGCTGTCGGCAATGCAATCTTCGCTTCGTCCGCCGGGGCGTAGACGGCTGCGCAACCAAGGCCGGACGTTGCCCCAAGGGGGGCAAAGGCAGACGCCGGCGCGATGCTCACCGTCCTGTACGCCACTCTCCTGACTGTGCCCGCTTTGTGCGAGGTGGGCGCAGCCACAGAAGGAGGTGGGTGAAACCGGCAAGCTCAGCCGTTGTAAGGCGCTCCAGGTCCGGATCCATGCCGGAAGCCGGCAGCAAGGGGCGCGGTACCATCGACGGTCTGCTTGGGGGCGGGGGAGACCGGCTCGCCGACCGAAACTCCCCAAATTCTCCCCAGCGCCGTTGACCGATGGTTCTGCCTCCACGCCCCCGGGAAATGGTCCGTGGATTGCAAGGTCGAAGAGATGGGTGGCCTGGGAAGTGTTGAAAGAGGTCGTAGCGACCCGCTACGTCACGCCCTTGCGTGAGGGCGGCTCGCTGCCGGGACTCGTCGAGGCCGACGACCTCGGCACGTACGTCCTGAAGTTCACCGGCGCGGGGCAGGGCCGCAAGACGCTCGTCGCCGAGGTGGTCTGCGGCGAACTCGCCCGTCGGCTGGGCTTGCGGGTGCCGCGTCTCGTGACGGTCGACCTCGATCCGGTGCTCGGGCTGGGCGAACCCGACCAGCAGGTGCAGGAACTGCTCAAGGCGAGCGGCGGCATCAACCTCGGCATGGACTTCCTCTCCGGCGCGCTCGGCTTCGACCCGCTCGCCTTCGAGGTGAGCGCCGAGGAGGCGGGGCGCGTCGTCTGGTTCGACGCGCTGGTGAACAACGTCGACCGGTCCTGGCGCAACCCCAACCTGCTGTGGTGGCGCGGCGAGGTGTGGCTCGTCGACCACGGCGCGACCATGATCTGGCACCACAACTGGCCCGGTGCCGAGACCTCCGCCGCCCGGCCGTACGACACCTCCGACCACGCCCTCGCGCGCTTCACACCGGACATTCGCGCCGCAGCCGCCGCGCTCGCGCCCCTGGTCACCGAGGAACTCCTCGCCGAGGTCACCGCCGAGATCCCGGACGTCTGGCTGCTCGGCGAACCCGGCTTCGCCACCCCCGACGACCTCCGGCGCGCCTATGCCGAGCCCCTGCTCGCGCGGGCCGCCACCATCCACGAACGCGTCAAGGGGGACCGGTGAGCGACCGCCACGTCTTCGAGTACGCGCTGTTGCGCGTCGTACCCCGCGTCGAGCGCGGGGAGTGTGTCAACGCCGGAGTGCTCGTGTACTGCCGGGGCAGGTCCTACGTCGGTGCCCGCACCCACCTCGACGAGACCCGGCTGCTGGCCATCGATCCGGACGTGGACCTGCCCGGCGTGCGCGCCGCCCTGCGTGCCGTCGAGGGGGTGTGCGCCGGCGGCGACGCGGCGGGCCAGGCGGCCGGCGACGACCCCGGCCGCCGCTTCCGCTGGCTGATCGCCCCCCGTTCCACCATCGTCCAGCCCGGCCCCGTTCACACCGGCCTCACGACCGACCCGGCGGCGGAGACCGAACGGCTCCTCGACCTGCTGGTGCGGTAGCCGTGCTTCGCGCTCCCCGCCTCAGACGCGTCGGCGGCGCCTGATCGCGTAGGCCCCCGCGAGCCCGGCGCTTGCCACGAACCCCAGCCCGATGCCGATGTCCTGGCCGCTCGGCCCGGTACCCGAGGCACCGCCGACTCCGCCCTGGGTGCCGCGCGTCGGCACGGCGGTGGGAGAGACTGCGGGATCCGGCGTGGCGGTGGCCGAGGCCGTCGGGGTCGAGGTGGGGCGGGGCACGGAGGTCGCGGAGATGGTCGGGAGCGAGGCTCGCCTCGGCGGCGCCGCGCCGGCCGCGCCTCCGTCCGCTTTCCCGGCGGCGACGATCCCTCCCTGGTCGAGTCGGCTCTCGCCCGGCCGGCCTTCGCCGGGCCGGGCCTGGTCTGTTCCGTCCTGACCGACGTCCTGGCCGATGCCGCCCTGCTCGGGGCGGCCCAAGTCGTTTCCGCCCGCGCTGCTCTCGTCCCCGTCGATTCCTTCCGAGCCGTGCCCGCCCTCGTCGGGCCGGTACTCGTCGAGTCCGCCCGCGTCGAGGGCGACCTCCTCCGGCCGGCCTTCGCCGGCCCCGCTTCCGTCGGCTCCGCCTTCGTTTTCGTTGGCCTGGCTTGCCTCGGGCCGGTTCCCGTCGGACAGGTCTGCGGGGAGCGCGTCCGGACCGAAGGCTTCAGGGTCGGACGGTTCCGGGTCGAACGGGTTCCTGTCGAGGGCGGACCGGGACGTCTTCTGGTGGGTGAGATCCCAGGAGTCCGGTCCCTGGGGGTGTGCGGGGTAGGCCAGCGGCACGATCGCGGCGATCGCGACGGCTATGCCTGCGGCACCGGTACGACGGCGCATGGACGCCTCCTTTTCCGGCCACGAGTGGCTCGCGCTCCGACGCTAGGGCGCCGGTGGCGCGGGGGCCCGCAGCGCTGGGCCGATCGGGTGGGCCGCGCGCGGCCCACCCCCGGGAGTCCAGGTAATGGATCACACCGGCCCGGTGTCCCGTTGACACCGGGTGCCGAGGCTTCTAGCGTCACGTCTGCGGAAGGTACTAAGCGGTCGCTCACCCAGGGCGCACCGCGACACTCCGCACGGGCCGCATCCCCAGGACGAGGAGAAGCAGCAATGTCCACCACTGAGCAGCGGGTCGCCGTAGTCACCGGAGCCGCGCGCGGCATCGGTGCCGCGACCGCCGTACGACTGGCCGCCGAGGGCCGCGCCGTCGCCGTCATCGATCTCGACGAGGCCGCCTGCAAGGACACGGTCGAGAAGATCACCGCGGCCGGCGGCAAGGCGATCGCGGTCGGCTGCGACGTCTCCGACGAGGCGAAGGTCGAGGCGGCCGTCGCGCGGATCGCCGAGGAGCTGGGCGCGCCGGTGATCCTCGTCAACAACGCGGGCGTGTTGCGCGACAACCTGCTGTTCAAGATGAGCGTCTCCGACTGGGACACTGTCATGAACGTGCACCTGCGCGGCGCCTTCCTGATGTCGAAGGCCTGCCAGAAGCACATGGTGGACGCCGGCTTCGGCCGCATCGTCAACCTGTCCTCCTCCTCCGCGCTCGGCAACCGCGGCCAGGTCAACTACTCCGCCGCGAAGGCCGGTCTGCAGGGCTTCACCAAGACCCTCGCCAAGGAGCTCGGCAAGTTCGGCGTCACCGCCAACTCCGTCGCCCCCGGCTTCATCGCCACCGAGATGACCAAGGCCACCGCCGATCGCGTCGGCATGGGCTTCGACGACTTCAAGGCCGCCGCCGCCACGCAGATCCCGGTGGCGCGCGTCGGTGAGCCCGACGACATCGCCAACGCCATCGCCTTCTTCACCGGCGAGGCGGCCGGCTTCGTCTCCGGCCAGGTGCTGTACGTGGCCGGCGGACCGCTCGACTAGGGAAGACGGAGAAGAGAGAACACTGGGACCAGGGACACTCGGACTAGGGACCACTGACATGACTGAACTCCCGGGGCTCTCCGGCAGGGCCGCGCTCGTCACCGGCGCCAGCCGCGGCATCGGCTACGGCGTCGCCGAGGCGCTCGTCGCGCGCGGCGACCGCGTCTGCATCACCGGCCGCAACGAGGACGCCCTCGAGGAAGCCGTCGACAAGCTCGGCTCGGACCGCGTCATCGGCGTCGCCGGCAAGGCGCACGACGAGGCCCACCAGGCCCTCGCCGTCGAGCGCACGATGGAGGCCTTCGGACGCGTCGACTTCCTTGTCAACAACGCCGGCACCAACCCGGTGTTCGGGCCGATCGCCGACCTCGACCTGAACGTCGCGCGCAAGGTCTTCGAGACCAACGTGATCTCGGCGCTCGGCTTCGCCCAGCGCACCTGGCACGCCTGGCAGAAGGACAACGGCGGCGCGATCGTCAACATCGCCTCCGTCGCGGGCCTGTCGCCCTCGCCCTTCATCGCCGCGTACGGCGTCAGCAAGGCAGCGCTGATCAACCTCACCGCACAGCTGGCGCACGAGTTCGCGCCCGGGGTGCGGGTCAACGCGATCGCCCCGGCCGTCGTGAAGACCAGGTTCGCCGCCGCCCTGTACGAGGGCCGCGAGGAGGAGGCCGCCGCCGGCTACCCGCTGGGCCGGCTCGGTGTGCCCTCCGACATCGGGGGCGCCGCCGCGTTCCTCACCTCGGAGCAGTCCGCCTGGGTCACCGGGCAGACGCTCGTGGTCGACGGCGGCATCTTCCTCAACGCCGGCGTGGCCTGACTGGGCGGCCTCCGACACCTCGAGATCGATCCCGGACAGGGGCGCCGTCGACGAGAACGGCGCCCCTGTCCGCGTTTCGAGACGACCGCGGCCATGACAACGTAGTCATCCCCAGATGATCAAAACCCCTGTTCACAAGGGGGTTCAGGTGACGTGGCGCTGCGGTATGGTCTGCCGACCTTGGTACGGCGGATCGAGGAGCGTGCGCGTGTTCAACCGGAACCGAGGCCTGCGGCGGGTCGCGGCCATCGTGTCCATGTCGTCGCTGGTCACCGGATGCGGCATCCTGTCGCCCGACAGCCCGGAGGACGAGGGGCCGATCGTCGTGGGGACGTCCAGCGCCCCCAGCACGTTGGATCCGGCCGCTTCCTGGGACGGTTCGTGGGAGTTGTTCCGCAACGTCTACCAGACGCTCCTCAGCTACCCCAACGGCGCGACGGCGCCCGAGCCCGACGCCGCCGAGAACTGCTCGTTCACCGACTCCACCCACCAGGTGTACCGCTGTGAGCTGCGCGAGGGCCTGACCTTCTCCAACGGGGACCGGCTGGACGCCAAGGCCGTCAAGCACTCGATCGACCGGATCAAGGACATCAACGTCAACGGCGGCCCCGCCGGTCTGCTGGGCAGCCTCGAACGGGTCCAGGCGCCGAGCGAGCGCGAAGTGGTCTTCCACCTCAACAAGCCCGACGCCACCTTCCCCTTCGTGCTCGCCACGCCCGCGATGTCGATCGTCGACCCCGGCGGCTACCCGGCGGACGCCCTGCGCGAGGACGGCGAGGTCGTCGGCTCGGGCCCGTACACGCTCCGGTCGTACGAGGAGGGCGAGCGGGCCGAACTCGTCCGCAACGACCGCTACAAGGGCTTCGCCGAGCGCCACAACGACGCGGTGACCATCCGCTACTTCAAGGACTCCGCCGGCATGGTGAAGGCGCTGCGCGGCGGGGAGATCCAGGTCACCTATCGCGGCCTCGCGGCCGACGATGTCATCACGCTGCAGGGCGGGGCCGCCAAGGAGGACGACCTGCAGCTGGTCGAGGGCAGCGGTACGGAGATCCGCTACCTCGTCTTCAATCCCGAGGACCCGTGGGCGGGCCGCAAGGAAGTGCGCCAAGCCGTCGCCCAGGTGATCGACCGGGCGGCGATCGCCCACAAGATCTACCGGGACACCGTCGACCCGCTGTACTCGATGGTCCCCAAGGGCCTGACCGGCCATACCACGGGCTTCTTCGACGACTACGGTGATCCCAGCGTCCCCAAGGCCCGCGAGCTCCTCACCGACGCCGGCATCACCGAGCCCGTCCCGCTGACCCTCTGGTACACCAGCGACCGCTACGGCTCCGAGACGGCGCAGGAGTTCAAGGAGGTCAAGCGCCAGCTCGAGTCCTCCGGCCTGTTCACGGTCACTCTCGAGAGCCGCCCCTGGAAGACGTACGTCGAGGGCTACCAGAAGGGGGAGTACCCGGTGTTCGGACGCGGCTGGTCCCCCGACTTCCCGGACGCGGAGAACTTCATCGCGCCCTTCGTCGGGGAGCAGAACGCGCTCGGCACGCCCTACCTCGCACCGGAGATCACCGGTGAGCTGCTGCCGCGCTCACGCCAGGAGAGCGACCGCGCCAACGTGGAGAAGGAGTTCGAGCGGGCGCAGCAGATCCTCCTGAACGACGCCAGGCTGCTCCCGTTGTGGCAGGGCAAGCAGTACGTGGCCGTCAGCACGGACATCTCGGGGGCGGAGCAGGCCATGGACCCCTCGTCGATCATGATGATGTGGCAGCTGTACCGGAAGACCAGCTGGTAGGCGCCGTCGAGCGCCGGCGGGCGGTCCGATTGTCAGTGGTCGCCGGTAGGTTCTTCAGGAGTGGAAGCGACCGCACAGCGTAAGGAAGTTGACGTGACCGACATCGCCATGCTGCCCGAGTCCTGGCGCGAGGTGCTGGGCGGCGAACTGCACAAGCCCTACTTCAAGGAGCTGATGGAGTTCGTCGAGGAGGAGCGGGCGAACGGCCCCGTCTACCCCCCGCGCGAGGAGGTCTTCGCGGCGCTGGAGGCCACACCGTACGACCAGGTGAAGGTGCTGGTGCTCGGGCAGGACCCGTACCACGGCGAGGGCCAGGGCCACGGTCTGTGCTTCTCCGTCCGGCCGGGCGTGAAGGTGCCGCCGTCCCTGCGGAACATCTACAAGGAGATGCACGCGGAGCTGGACATCCCGATCCCGGACAACGGCTGTCTGATGCCGTGGGCGGAGCAGGGTGTCCTGTTGCTCAACGCGGTGCTGACGGTCCGGGCCGGCGAGGCGAACTCGCACAAGGCCCGCGGATGGGAGCTGTTCACCGACGCGGTGATCCGCGCGGTGGCCGGCCGGCCGGACCCGGCGGTGTTCGTGCTGTGGGGCAACTACGCGCAGAAGAAGCTGCCGCTGATCGACGAGACGCGGCACATGATCGTCAAGGGCGCCCACCCCTCGCCGCTGTCGGCGAAGAAGTTCTTCGGCTCCCGTCCGTTCACGCAGATCAACGAGGCGGTCGCGGGGCAGGGGCACGAGCCGATCGACTGGGCCGTCCCTCCTCTGGGCTGACCATGACGGGTGGGCCGTTTCGTCACCGGCCGACCCGTGCGCGTCACGGACAGCCTGACCGGTATTTCCGGTAAGTGCCGTTAGCGTCGTCGGGACAGCCGACGACGGGCACGGAGGACGCGGTGACCGAGGGACAGGAGCAGGCGGCGCCGGATGCCGTGCTGACGCGGATCGGGCAGGGCGTCATGCTGCACCACGCGGGCGACCGTGAGGAGGCCCGGCACCGTTTCCTCGGCCTGTGGGCGGAGCTCGGCGAGCACGGCGATCCGCTGCACCGCTGCACCCTGGCCCACTACCTGGCCGACACCCAGGACGATCCGGAGGACGAGCTGGCCTGGGACCTGCGGGCGTTGTCGGCCGCCGAGGAACTCACGGAGGACCGGCCCGCCGAGTGGTGCCGCGGCACGCTCGCCGCGCGTGCCCTCTACCCCTCGCTGCACCTGAACCTGGCCGCCGACTACGACCGTCTCGGCCACCGCGAGGCCGCCCGCGTTCACCTGCGACGAGCCCGCGGCGCGGCCGAGTTCCTCGCCCCGGACCGCTACGGCGAGGGGGTGCGCGCGGCGATCGATCGGCTGGAGCGACGACTGGGCGACGGCGGGCCCACGCCCGATCGGCACGGCCGGCCGGACGGGCGGTGGGGACCACCACGACAGCGGCCCTAGGGGGTCCGTCCCGAGGCCCGCGTCAGTGACGTGAATTTCGCCCGCTCTCCCGGTGGGAGAGGGGTGCGGCTCAGCGGCCGTACGCCTGCTCGCAGATGGCCGACTGGGGGCTGCCCGGCCGCCAGCCGCCGTACTGCTTGCCGAGGGAGCACACGTCCACGTTCCGGCCGGCGTCCTGGCCCGCCGGCGGCGGAACGTCGGGGACCTGGGCGCGAGGTCGCTCGGGACCGTGCGCCCGCTCCGGCGCCTTGGAACGGCCGGGCCGCTGCTGCTCTTCCGGGTGGGCGCGGGCGGCCGGGGCTTTCCGTCGCGGTGGGACCGCCGGGGGTGTGGTGCGGCCCGGCTCGCCGGAGGCGTGGTCGGACGTCGGGGAGGGGCCGATCATCTCCAGTGCCTCGCGGGCCGGGGCCTGCACGACCCGCGGCTCGGCCGCGCCGTCCGGGTGCGGCGCGGACGAGCGGGCGCCGGCCGCCGACGGGTCGGCCGCGGCCGGACCCTGGACCGTGGTACAGGCGGTCAGGGCCGAGACAGCCACGGTCACGAGGAGCGTTGCGGTGGTCGTCGTTCGATGCACCCGTGCCACTCTGCTGGGTCGGGCCCCGTCCGCGACGCCGGACGAGCGGAGGTTGCCCCGCACGGGTGATCTCCGGCCCCGTACGGAGTCCCCGGGGCCGTCGAAGGTGACGTCAGTCGCCCGTGGCGCCGTCGAGGCGTTCGCGGATCAGGTCGGCGTGCCCGTTGTGGCGGGCGTACTCCTCGATCATGTGGGTGTGGATCCAGCGCAGGGTGTACCGCTCACCGGTGCGCCGGTGCCTGCCGCGGGTCGGTTCGTCGAGGGGGAAGCCGGCCGCGTTGCGCCGGGCCGCCTCGATCTCGGCCTGCCAGGTGGCGTGGACCTCCTGCCAGGTGTCCGCCTCGGTCACACGGAAGTCGCCGTCCAGGTCGTCGTCGGAGTAGTGGATCGGACCCGCGTCCTCGTCCGCCAGCACCCTGCGGTACCAGCTCCGCTCCACATCCGCCATGTGCCGCACCAGCCCCATCAGGGAAAGGGCGGACGGGGCCACGGAGGCGGTCCTGAGCTGGGCGTCGGTGAGGCCCTCGCATTTCAGCGCGAGGGTCTGCCGGTGGTACTCGACCCAGCCCTCCAGCATGGTGCGTTCGTCGGCGTCCTTGGCGGGTTCGCGGCGTTCGTTGGTCATGTCGGCATCCTCACCGACGAAGACCTTCGCTGACCAGAGGATTTCAGCCGTCCAGCATGCCGTTCAGCAGCTCGCGCACTCCCGCCCGGACCTCATCGAGGCCCGGCACCTCCGCGTGGAAGGACCCGGCCACGCAGCTGAACATCAGCCCGTCCGCCCAGGCGACCAGCGACAGCACGTGCCGGGCCGGTTCGGCCGAGCCCATCGCCGTGACCAGAGCGCCGAGCTGCTCCCGGAAGCGGGCGCCCGCCGAGTCGTAGTGGGCCCGCAGCTCGGGGCGGCGCGTGGCCTCGAGGGCCAGTTCGTAGCGGGCCAGCGTCAGTTCGCGGTTGCGGGTCAGCGCGCGGTGCGTCGCCAGTGCCAGGGCGTCCACCAAGGAGTCCATTCCGTGGCGCGGGTCCGGCATCTCGTGCAGCGCCAGCACCCGCGCCTCCCGGTCGGCCAGGCGCCGCACCGCCAGTTCCAGGAGCGCCTGCCTGGTGCGCGCGAGGTTGGACGTGGAGCCCTGGGGGAGTCCGGCCGCCTCGTCGACCGCACGGTGCGTGAGTCCGCGCATCCCGCGCTCGGCGAGCAGGGCGAGGGCCGCGTCGGCGACGAGGTCGGCCCGGGAGGTGCCGGCCGGGGGCGAGGGAGGAGCGGTGCGTCCGGACATGGGGATCAACCTACCCGCCTCACTACACCTGTAGTACAGTCGGGGCGGGAAGCGCCACTACAGCTGTAGTGAGCGAGTGGTGAGTCGGAGGAGGAGCCATGACACGGACCAGGCGGGCCGTAGTGATCGGCGGCGGGATCGGCGGTCTGACCGCGGCGGCGGCCCTGCACCGCCGCGGCCTGCGGGTCACCGTCCTGGAGCGCGCCCCCTCGCTCCAGCCGGTCGGCGCGGCCATCTCCCTGTCGCCCAATGCTTTGCGCGCCCTCGACGTCATCGGTCTCGGCGAGGAGATCCGCGACCTCGCCGCCTGGCAGGGCGACGGGGGACTGCGCACGCCGGGCGGGCGCTGGCTCTCCCGTTCCGACGCCGAGGCCGCGGCGGCACGGTTCGGCGGTCCGCTGGTGCTGCTGCAGCGGGCCACCCTCATCGACCTCCTGGCCGCGCGACTGCCGCCCGGTGCCGTCCGCACCGCCGCCGACGCGACGCTCGCCGACCCCGGCGGCAGCGACCGGCCGGCCCGGGTGCGTACACCCGACGGCGAGCTGGAGGCCGACCTGGTCGTCGGAGCCGACGGCATCCGCTCCGGTGTACGCGGCACGCTGTTCCCGCGCCATCCCGGCCCCGTCTACTCCGGCTTCACCACCTGGCGTGTGGTGATCCCGGTACCCGGCGTCGAGTTCGCCTCGCACGAGACCTGGGGCCGGGGCCGCATCTGGGGCACGCACCCGCTGGGGGACGGCCGGGTCTACGCCTACGCCGCCGCCGTCGCCCCGGCCGGCGGACACGCCGCCGACGAGAGGGCCGAGCTGCTGCGGCGGTACGGCGACTGGCACGAGCCGATCCCCGCCGTCCTCGCCGCCGCCCGGCCCGAGGACGTCCTCCGGCACGACGTGCACCACATCGCCGAGCCGCTGCCCGCCTGCCACCAGGGCAGGGTCGCTCTCCTCGGGGACGCCGCGCACGCCATGCCGCCGACCCTCGGTCAGGGCGGCAACCAGTCCGTCGAGGACGCGATCGTGCTCGCGCACCACCACGACGACCTCGCCGCCTACACCGCCGCCCGGCTCCCCCGTACGACCGCCGTCGCCCGCAGGGCCGTCCAGGTCGCCCGGCTCAACCTGATGACCAACCGCGCCGGGATCGCCGTACGCGACACCGCGATGGCCGCGCTGTCCAAGGCCGGGCCCGCCCTCTTCCTGCGCGGCTTCGACGGCATCGCCGACTGGCGGCCCCCACAGCGGCCGTATGCTTCCCAGCAGACCCAGGTCGGCGAACGATAGAGGAGCACACCCCGTGAAGGTCGGCTGCATCGGACTCGGAGACATCGCGCAGAAGGCCTACCTGCCGGTGCTCGCCACCCTCCCCGGCGTCGAGCTGCACCTGCAGACCCGTACCCCGGCGACGCTCAGCCGCGTCGCCGACGGACTGCGCCTCCCGGACGGGCAGCGCCACGCGGACCTCGACTCGCTCCTCGCCGAGGGCCTCGACGCCGCCTTCGTGCACGCGCCGACGGCCGTCCACCCGGAGATCGTGACCCGTCTGCTGGAGGCCCGCGTCCCGACCTACGTCGACAAGCCGCTCGCCTACGAACTCGCCGACTCCGAGCGACTGGTGGCCCTCGCCGAGGAACGCGGCACCGGCCTCGCCGTCGGCTTCAACCGACGCCACGCCCCCGGGTACGCGCAGTGCGCCGACCATCCGCGCGAGTTGATCCTCATGCAGAAGAACCGCATAGGCCTGCCCGAGGAACCGCGCACCATGATCCTCGACGACTTCATCCACGTCGTCGACACGCTGCGCTTCCTGGCGCCCGGCACGGTGGACGACGTGACGGTGCGCGCCCGCGTCGAGGACGGCCTGCTCCACCACGTCGTGCTCCAGCTCGCGGGGGACGGCTTCACCGCACTCGGCGTCATGAACCGGCTGAGCGGCTCGGCGGAGGAGATCCTCGAGGTCTCGGGCCAGGACACCAAGCGCCAGGTGGTCAACCTCGCCGAAGTGATCGACCACAAGGGCCAGCCGACCGTGCGACGGCGCGGCGACTGGGTCCCGGTGGCCCGACAGCGCGGTATCGAGCAGGCGGTGCTCGCCTTCCTCGACGCCGTGCGCGCCGGCAAGGTGCTCAGTGCCCGGGACGCGCTCGAGACCCATGAGCTGTGCGAGCGGGTGGTGCGGGAGGTGGCGGTGCGCTCCGCCTGACCCGTACTCCCCGTACGCCCTCGGCGGCGGCCCAGGCCGCGAGGACCAGCAGCGCCGCGTGCAGCGTCCAGTCGCCGTGGCGGACGTAGGGTGTACTGCCGTGCGTGAGCGGCACCTCGTACACCCGCGACGCGCTCGCGTCGGTGCCGAGCCAGGAGCCGATCCGCGCGCCGTTCGCGTCGTAGACGGCGGAGACACCGGTCAGGGTCGCGTGCACCATCGGGCGGCCGGTCTCGGCGGCGCGCAGCGCGGCGAGCGAGGCGTGCTGCTCCGGTGCCCAGGTGTGCTGGAAGGTCGACGTCGACGACTGGGCGAGCAGTACCTCGGCGCCGTCGGCGGCCAGCCGACGGCTCATGTCGGGAAACGCGCTCTCGAAGCACACCATCGGTCCGATCCGCAGTCCGTCCCCGACGTCCATCACCACCTGCTCGGTGCCCCGCCTGCGGTCCTCGCCCGCCGCCTCGCCGACGGAAGTGGCCCAGCCGAGCAGCGAGCGGGCCGGGACGTACTCCCCGAACGGGACGAGCCGCATCTTGTCGTACCGGTCGCCGGTCGGGCCGTCGGGGCCGACGAGCACGGAGCTCTTGTAGATGCCGGGCTTGTCGGAGCGCCGCGCGTCCACGTTGACCAGGATGTCCGCGCCGGTCTCCCGCGACAGCGCCGCGAGCCGCCGGGCCAGGTCGGGCCGGTCGTCCAGGTCGAAGCCGACACTGCTCTCGCCCCAGACGATCAGGTCGAGGTCCCGGTCGGCGAGCCGGCGGGTCAGCTCCTCCTCGCGGTCGAAGCGCCGGTCGGCGCTCGCCGCCCCGGCGACGACGCCGGGCTGCACCACGGCGATCGCGGCCCGCTCGCCGTCCGCGTCGGGCCGCGGCGACCAGACCCAGGCCGCGGAGGTGGCGGCGACGGTGGCGACCAGCCCGGCCAGGGCGGGCATCCGGGCCCGGCGGACGGCGACGAGCACCGCGACGGCGACATTGACGGCCACCACCAGGAAGCTCAGCAGCCACACTCCACCCACCGAGGCGAGCCGCAGCGCCGGTGCCACCTGCCACTGGCTCGCACCGAGGACACCCCAGGGGCCGCCGAGCCCCTCCCAGGAGCGGACCAGCTCCACCGCCAGCCAGCCCGACGGCAGCACCAGCAGGGCCGCCGCGGCCCGGCCGGCCGAGGGCGCCCCGCCCAGCAGGCGGCGCACCAGCCAGCCCCACGGCGCCCAGAGCGCGCCGAGCAGCGCGGCGATGACGAACGTGAACACGTGCAGGTTGGGCAGCAGCCAGTGATGCATGGCCAGCATGAACCCGAAACCGCCGCACCAGCCGTCGTACGCCGCCCGCTTCCAGGTCGGCGCCGTCCGGGCCAGCAGCAGCCAGGGCACCAGCGCGACCCAGGCCCACCACCACAGGGCCGGACCCGGAAAGGCGAGTACGGGCAGCGCGCCGACGACCGCCGCGGCAGCCGAGCGCCGCCACGGGGAGGCGAGCCAGTGGCTGAGCGTCTTCATGGCGCCTCCCTACCCCGTGGTCCCTTCAGTGTGCGCTCTCGAGAGGGGCGGATTCAGTTGATCGGACCGCACGCTCGCGACGTGGCGTGCCAGGCCGGTGACCTCCCTTACGATGATCGATGATCGATCAAACGTCTCCCGATCTACTGCTGGAGGTAACTCATGGAGCGTCCCGTCACGGTGGTCACCGGTGGCAGTCGCGGAATCGGCGCGGCGACCTGTCTGCGGCTCGCGGCGGACGGCCACGACGTCGCCGTGGGGTACGTGCGGGACCAGACGGCCGCCGAGGCGGTCGTGGCGGGGGTGCGCGAGGCGGGCGGCCGCGGTGTCGCGGTACGGGTGGACACGTCGGTCGAGGCCGACGTCGAGCGGCTCTTCGAGGCGGCGCGGGAGCGGCTCGGGCCGGTGACGGGGCTGGTGAACAACGCCGCGGTGACCGGTCCGCTGGGGCGGCTCGCCGACAGCGACACCGCCGACCTGCGCCGGGTCATCGACGTCAACCTGCTGGGCGTGCTGCTGTGTGCCCGGCGTGCCGCGCGGCTGATGACCGAGCGGGGGAGCGGTGTGATCGTGAACGTGTCGTCGGGCGCCGCGACCATCGGCAGCCCCGGGGAGTACGTCCACTACGCGGCGTCCAAGGCGGGCGTCGACGCCCTGACCCTGGGCCTGGCCAAGGAGCTCGGGCCGGACGGCGTCCGCGTCAACGCCGTCGCGCCCGGGGTGGTCGACACGGAGATGCACGCGGCGATGGGCGCCCCGGACCGGGCGCTGCGGATGGGGTCCGCCGTTCCCCTGGGCCGTGCGGGCCGGGCGGAGGAGATCGCCGCGGCGATCTCCTGGCTGATGTCGCCGGACGCGTCCTACACGACGGGAACGGTGCTGCGGGTGGCCGGTGGCCGCTGAAACCTGAACGTGCACCGCGGGTGGACGCCGAAGCCGGGCGGGGTCGAGGGCGGGCGGGCTGAGGGCGGGCCGCGCCGGCCGCGCCGGCCGTCAGGCCGCCTCGATGACCTCGCAGCGGATCGCCGTCGCCCACTCGACCACCAGCAACTCGTACTCCACACGCTCCTGTGCCGACAGGGTCCCGCCCGCGCGCCGCCACAGCGCACGGATCTTGTCGTTCAGCTCCGAGGCGGACCGCACGGAACCAGGAGTCACGGAATCGGGGGACATGCGGACAAGCCTAGGGGCAAGCACTGACAGTGCGCTACCGGACGGCTACTCAGGCGGATGCGGTCAGCCCGACGACTCCGCGGCGTGCGGGCTGAGGGCACTCGTCGCGACCAGGGCGATGATGACGATGCCGAGCGCGATGCGGTACCGGACGAACGGCATGAAGCTCTTGGTCGAGATGAACTTCCGACTCCGTCAGCGGACCCTCGCGAAAGATCGAGGCCAATAAGAGCCTTCGCCGTTCATGGCGGCGACCGTCCCGTACCTCGCCGGTCGACAGGAGCGCGGCCCATGAGCGGTTTCCACCATGAACCGTGACCACTCACAGTCCAAGATCTACTTTCCCACAGGGCCTAAAAGACGTCGCGCAGGGTCTCCAGGAGGCAGGCTATGTTCTCTTCGTCGCGGCGGTAGTAGGTCCACTTGCCTCGCCGGGTGGCGACCACCAGCCCGGCCTGCCGCAGCGTCGTGAGGTACTGCGAGGTGGTCGGCTGACTGAGACCGGCGCGCCGCTGGATGTCGCTCACACAAACACCGATCTCGACATCGCCGGGCTTCTGGCCAGGGAAGCTCATCGGCTCCTTGAGCCACACCAGCATCTGGCGGCGGGCTGGATTGGACAGGGCCCGGAACACAGCCAACAACTCCGCCTCCGAGAACACGCACTCATCCTAACGCAGGCATGCATTGATGATTCGCAATGTGTCGATTTATAGTGGCCGCGTGTCTACTTCAATGCGTGTGATGGAACTCGTCAGCTTCGGTGGCGCGGACACCGCGTTCGCCGCCCGAGAGTTGCCGCGGCCTGCTCCGGGACCCGGCCAGGTACTGGTGCAGGTGATGGCCACGTCCGTGAATCCCCTTGATCTGCAGACCCGGCGCGGCGACTACCGCGACCAGGTCGCGTTGCCCGCGGTGATCGGCAACGACGTGTCCGGAGTGGTGGTCGAGACCGGCCCCGGGGCGGACGATTTCCAGCCGGGTGACGAGGTCTGGTACCTGGCGCCGGTGTTCGCCGGGCAGGGAACCTATGCCGAGTTCCACGTGGTAAACCAGGCACTGATCGCCCGCAAGCCCACGCGCCTCTCGCACGTCGAGGCCGCCGGTCTCGTGCTCGTGGGCGTGACGATGTGGGAAGCGCTGGTCGAACGCGCCGCGGTGCGGGCCGGGGAAAGGGTCCTGGTGCACGGCGGAGCGGGCGGGGTCGGTTCGGTCGCCATTCAGATCGCCAAGGCGCTCGGAGCCGAGGTGGTCACCACCGCGCGGGCCAGGGACCACGAGTTCGTCACCGAACTGGGCGCCGACACCGCGATCGACTTCTCGGCCGGTGACTACGCGCCGCAGGTCCGCGCGATGGGCGGGGCGGACGTCGTCCTGGACACCATAGGCCGGGACACCCTCACCCGCAGCCCGGAGATCCTCGCCGACCGTGGCCGTGTGGTGTCCATCGTGGACACCCCCGAACCCCAGAACCTGCTCGCCGCGTGGGGCGTGAACGCGACCTACCACTTCATCTTCGTCAGCCCCGGCCGGGCGAAGCTCGAGGCCCTCGGCCGACTGGTCGACCAGGGCAAACTCCGACCGGTGATCGGTGCTGTGCACCCGCTGGCCGACATCGCGCAGGCACACGCACTGCTGGAAGGCGGCTCTACCGCCGAGGGCCGTAGCCGCCCCCGCGGCAAGATCGCCATCGCCGTGCACCCCCTGACTTAAGGCCGCCGAGCCTGCCTCCGGCCCGGCGCACCCGATGGGTGTACGAGCCGAGTCGGCCACTGCGACCGGTCTGGTGGTCCCCGAGAGGTGAGCGTGAAGCGGCGGACGAGCGGTGACGGTTCGGGCCCGGAGGCGGTGGGCGACGCATTCGCATCGTCGGACGTGGCGCGGGCGAGCGTGCCAGGAGCGGCGGGCGATCGGGAGCGAGGGGTCTCGACATGGGAATGCGGCCTGAAGGAAATCTCCTCGGATCGCAGTTCGGAATCTGTATACGCTTTCGCAGCCGACCTGTGCGCCGGCCTCCAGCTGGGCCCCGGCCCGGGACGAACCAGGGGGACCAGTTGACCACCACGAAGACCGCGAGCCCGGCAGTAACGGTGCCCGACCGTACGCCGGGCGCCCCCGTCGCCCTCTTCAGCGACGCGGCGTCCGCGGTGACGAGAGCCGTGCCCGGCGCGGCCCGGAACCTGCCGCGGCCACTGGACACCCTGACCTGGCAGGAGCCCTCCGCCCTGGAGGACGTGGACGACGACGCGCGGTGACCGCATGGCCCGGGCGACGTCGCCTCTCGCCGCTCGGCTGATCAGCCCAGACGCCCCACCACGATCACCGGTTGTGCCAAGCAGAGTGGTCCTCGTTCCACTGCTCCCGGGCGCGGACCCTCTCCACTTCGGCGTCCAGACGTTCGATGCGCGTTCCGTCCTCGATGTGGACATCGGCGTGCGACGAACCAGCGTGGTACCGGTGGCGCTGGCTGACCATGACCACGGTCCGGGCGATAACCGCCTGGCTCGGCAATGCCATCGCCGTCGACACGAATGGCCCCGCCGGGCCGTCCGGCACCGAGATCCAGTCGTCCTCCTGGCCTGGCAGGGGAAGATCAGGCCTCCTCCCTGAGGGCCGGTGCCCGAGGGAAGACCTGCGAGCGCCGGTTCAAGACCGGCGGTCTACCTGGCGAGCGCCTCCTGTTCGAAGACGGCCACCTGGAAACTGTCCCCGGGGCCGCCATCTGCCGGAGCATGGCGAGCTCTGAGGCCACCCGGCGCCATTCCTCCGCGCGGTCACCGGTGATGCTCCGGTCCGTGGGCAGTGTGGTGAGGGTGCGGGTGACGAAGGCGTGACGGGCACGTTCTCGGCCTGCGTTGCCTCGCATGGCCGGGGGCAGAGGCGGGAGGCGGTCGGCGAGGCGCTGGACGCGGAGTCGAGTGTCCGGGGCGGGCATCGGGGTCCTCGAAGTCGAAGGGCGGTCGGGCGGGTTCTGGCTTGCCGCTGCGCGCCGGTCCGGTGCCGTCGCGGACTACTACGACGGCACCGGACGGGGCGGAGTGAGTTCGGGGGGGGCACCGGCCAGGGCGGGGAGGGAGCTACTCACCCCGGGTGCTCGACCCGAAGAAGGACCAGGTCGGTTCGTCTCCCGGCGTGCGCAGCAGCAGTGCGGTGGCGCCGGAGCTGACGATCAGGCCGTAGTCCTCGATCAGGCCGTCGCCGAGTCAGTCGGCGTCGTCCTCGCACAGCGGCCCGCCGTCTTGACCGTCGAAGCACCCGTCGGCGCGCAGCCGGTCGCGGCTGTTGGCGACCTTCACCTCGGTCACCTTCGACAGGTCCGCGCGGGGCCGGAACGGATCGTGCGGCTGTTCGGCGTCCTGGGCGGCGAAGGCCGCTTCGGGCGTGGGCCCGCTCGCCGTGAAGCGGAACAGCATGGGGGCAGTGATCATGTCGGTCCTCACACCTGGGGGCGGGGCGCCGGGTGTTCGGTCTGCTGGCCGGGGCCGCTGCTGAGGGCGTGCACGAACCGGCGCAGGGCGACGGGGATGGTGCCCTCCAGCTCCGGTACGCCCTCTCGTCCGCCCCTGGCGGGGAACCCGACGGCGGCCGGAGCGCCGCTCACTGACAGACGCAGGCCACCGATCACGGCGCCTGCCCGGCCCGTGCGTCCCACCCTCATGACCATCTTTCGGGCGGCCTCCCGGCTCGAAGAACCGCGAGCCCGCCTGAACGCCCCGAGGACCAGGCCTAGTTGACGCGTCAATCACCGACCTTTAATGTAGATGACGCGTCAACCAAATGGTGGGGGTCGCCGGCCCGGCCATCCGTATCTGCCTCACTGCGGGGCATCGAGATGCCGGGAGCCGCCGGAGACCCGCGGACGCAAGGCTTCAGAAGGGGAATCCCGTGAGTTCTGAGAACAAGACCGGACTCGGCGCGCTGCTGACGCCCGAGGACAGCGTGCTCGCCCTCATCGACCATCAGCCGTTCCAGTTCGCCAACCTGCACAGCCATGAACCGACGATGGTCATCAACAACGTCGTCGGGCTCGCCAAGGCAGCCAAGGTGTTCGACGTTCCGACCATTCTGACGACCGTCCTGGAGGAGCGCGGCGGCCTTCTTCTCCAGGATCTGCAGGATGTGTTCCCGGAGCAGAAGCCGATCAACAGGACCCTCATCAACACCTGGCAGGACGAGCGTGTCGTGGATGCCGTCAAGGCGACCGGGCGCAAGAAGCTGATCATTGCCGGCCTATGGACGGAGATCTGTGTGGCCATGCCGGCGATACAGGCGGCGGGCGAGGGCTTCGAGGTCTACGTTGTCACCGACGCGTCGGGCGGTGTGTCGAAGGAGGCCCACGACATGGCGGTGCAGCGCATGATCCAGGCGGGCGTGGTCCCGGTCACCTGGCTGGCCGTGCTGGGCGAGTGGCAGCGGGACTGGGCCCGCGAGGAGACCGTGCAGGGTGTCGCCGGGGTCCAGGCACAGCACGGCGGTGCCAGCGGTGTGGCCTTCGCCTGGGAGATGCAGTTGCTGGCCACGCCCACGGGAGAAGAGGCCTGACATCGCTGCCGCCCCGGCACTGATCCGTTTCGGCTACCGCCTGTCGTTGACCCGTTTCTCGCGGACACCACCCGGCCGGTTCCTCCGGCCCATGAAATCCGGCGCCAGGACGCCGACAGCCGCCGCGGGGATTCGTCCGGTACGACGACGCGTACGACGTGGATCTCACCGCCGGGCGACGGCGGCCCATAGCGGCCTGCCGAGAACGGGCTGCCGGATGGTCCGGCGGCCCGTGTCCGTCGACCCGGGGACGGGCATCAATCGAGGGGGAGTCGACGCGGCCCGGAATACTCGCGCCGAGTGACACCGTTGTTCGCGTGGGCACCGGCCGTACGCGTTGCCGGAGAGCCGCATCGGGAGGACGGAGCACCGGCGTGGACGTCTTCCTCGTGGGCATCACCGGTGGTATCGGGGCTCTGCTGGCGGCACGGCTTCGATCGCGAGGCGACACCGTGCACGGGTTGACCCGTCGAGACGATCAGCAGGCCGACCTGACAACACGAAGCTTTCACTCGCGAGTCGGCGAATTGGCCGACATGACGGTGGAACAACTGGCAGCGGCCCTCGGCAAGGTCGACGCCCTTGTCTTCAGTGCCGGATCGAACGGCGGCAGCAGGGGCGTCACGACGGCCGTCGACGGCGATGGAGTCGTCGAAGCGATCAAGGCGGCACGCCTTGCCGATGTGGAGCGCTTCGTGCTGGTGTCGGTGCTTCCGGAATCATGGCGGGAGCGCGACCTCGGGGACGAAGTCGAATAGTACTTCGCCGTGAAGAAGAGCGCGGAGGTCGCACTCAGCCGCAGCGGACTGAATTGGCTGATTGTCCGTCCCTCGCTCCTCCTGGACGATCCGGGAACCGGCACCGTGTCGCTCGGCCCGGCGGAATTCCATGGGGAGATCGCTCGCGAAGACGTCGCCGCCACCCTCGCCGAACTCCTCCACGAGCCCCGGATCGGTCGGCAGATCCTCGAACTCGACACGGAGTCCACACCCATCGAGGAGGCGGTCCGTGCAAGCGTCCGTTCCTGACGACACGCTCACGAGTCAGGAGGGACGACGAGCGCAGTCACCGAACGGGACTCAGCGGCTGTCTTGAGACACTCACTGATGCGACGACGCCACGGCGGTTGTGCTGTTGACGATGACCGCGGTCATGGTGCGTGCGACCGCCTCGCCGGCGGCTCCGGCACCCCAGTTGCCGCGTTCCAGCTCCCGGGCCCGGTCGATCACCACCGAGGTCCAGGGGATCTGCGGATCGAACTGGGGGAGCGTACCGCTGGCCCAGATCAGAGCCGCCAGTGCGGCGATGCGAGCCGTTGGCTCCGCACGGTCGACGAGGACGTCGCGGACTTCTTCGAGGAGACCGGCCCGACGCCCGTTCCGGCTGTCCTTGAGGACGGTCGTCCTGAAGAAGCCGAACACCTTGCGGCTGTCCCTGCGAATGTCGCCGCGGGCGATGAGGCGTTCCAGCACAGGGTGGTGGAGTCCCGGGCCGATCGCGGGGAGCACCGTCTGCACGCCGCGTGGTCTGTCCGACACATACTCCCAGGCGGAGAGGAGGATCTCGTCCGACGGCGGCGGCTTGTCCCGGACGGCTTCCACGGTGACGGCCCCGGCCCGGGTTGTCGTCACGGCTACGGATTCGTGAAGGGCGAGGTCCGCGAGCGCGGCTCCGGCGAGCACGTGGAAGAGAGTGGTCTCTCCGGCGACGACTCCGGACTCGGGTTGAAAGAGCAGAAGCGGGAGGTCCTCGGGCAGGGTGGGGGAGTCCGGACCAGTCGCGGTCCCGGGTGTCCCTGTCCTTGCCTCGGTGGATGGTTCGTCAGCTTGTTCAGTCATGTGCAGGGTTCCTTCCCTTACCGCCCGGAGCGCGTACGGTCAACGGCGTGTCACCAGAGGCGGGCCGGAGACCGCGCCCGTTCTGATCGGTGTGCGCCGCGGTGCGGATTCCTCCCTACGTGATCAACCGCCCTGACCTTCTCCCGCGAACGTGGCGTGCAGGTCGGCGCGGTCCACGTGGTCCACATGGTCCACGAGCATGACTCGGCCGTCATCGCCGGGATAGGGATCGGGCATGACCGATTCCGGGTCGACCAGGTAGACCTCGTGACCACTCAGCGTCAGCCGGCGCGCGACCTCCAGCAGCACGCGCCGCGCCACGTCGTCGATCGAGTAGACCCTTGTCAGGTCCAAAGCCACCCTGACGTCCGCAGGGGGAATGTCCATGGCTTCCTGAACAACTCGCTCGGCCCCGGCGAAGCCGATGCCCCCTTGCAGTTGCAGGACCCGGAGCGCGTTCGGTCCGCTGCCAACGACATGGTGGGACCGCACGACGGCACGTGCAGCGGCGGGAACCTCCATCACATGCAGACCCATGTCGGAAGAGAAGCGTTCGAACAGTGACACCCCGCGAACGCTGTTCCCGTGACCATCCAGCCGTGGTGAGAACGTGGCCATGCCGATCTGTCCCGGGAGCGCGCCGATCAGGCCTCCGGCCACCCCGCTCTTCGCCGGGATGCCGACCTGGGTCGCCCAGTCACCAGCGGCGTCGTACATTCCACAGCTGAACATGACGCTCAGCACCTGACGCACCACCGGTTCCGGCACCACCTGCTCGCCCGAGAGCGGGTTCTTCCCACGGTTGGCCAACGTCGCGGCCATCATGGCGAGATCTCGCGTGGTGACGAGCACCGAACATTGGCGGGTGTAGCCGTCCACGATGACCCTCGGGTCCTCGGTGAGGACGTTGTGGTTGCGGAGCATATGGGCAATGGCGAGGTTGCGGTGCGCGTGCTCCATTTCTGACACACACACCGCCTCATCCATCTTCAACCGCCGACCCGCAAACGCCGAGAGACCGTGGAGCACGCGTTCCACACGCTCCCTCGGTTTCAGGCCCTCTGTGCCGGCCAGCGAGTGCACGGTGATCGCGCCGGCGTTGATCATGGGATTGAGAGGGCGCCCCGTATCGCTCTCGAGCGAGATTTCGTTGAACGCCTCTCCGGACGGCTCGACACCGACTTTGGCGAGCACGGGGTCGAATCCACGATCGGACAGCGCCAACGCGTAGACGAACGGCTTGGAGATCGATTGAATGGTGAACTCGGTATCGATGTCACCGGCACCGTAGACCTCTCCGTCAATCATGGCGAAGGCCGCACCGAGGCGCTCGGGGTTCGCTGCCGCGAGCTCAGGGATGTATCCCGCCGGCTCCCCGGACGTGTCCGGCTCCACGTCTCTCAATGCCTCGGCCAGATAGTCGGGAATGATGGGCCGCATTCGTCCTCCATGCATCATGGCAGTCCTCACGCTGAGAGAACCGCGTTCCGTCCGTCCTGGGGCCGGGCTGCACCTGGCGGCGTGTCACTGCGTCACAGTGTCGATGTACTCCACGGGGATGACTTGACGCCCCGCCGGGTCCGGCGCGCGTGATCACTCCTGTGTCCTCGGTGCGCCCCGTCAGAACGCCCCGATGTCAGCGGTGAATTGGCCTCCCTGTCCCCGTCGGCGCGGAGATGTGCAAGAGCTGATCGAGCCGGCGATGTGGAGGGCGACCGTTGCAAGAGCCCCTGTCCACGACGCCCGCGCCCGGCGAGGCGGCGGACCACCCGTCACCGACGGGCAGCTCACGCCGTTGACGGAGGTGCCGGGCGGCACCCGGCCGTCCCCCCCCGTACGTGAGCGTGGACGTCGCCGTGGGGGTTTCGAGAGGTCGGGCGCGGGAAGCCGTAGGTCGCACGGGAAAGGCTCGCCTGCTAGCGGCAGTTGATGCTTCCTTGCCTGTCGCGCACCTGGTGTTCCGCGGGGCTGACCGCCCGCGGGGCCGACCTGCCGGGCGAGCGGAGTGCAAGTCGTCGGCCGTGAACAGCCGGTCCGGTCTTTTTCGTGGTTGGTTCTCATGGCGAAGTGGGCTTTTCGTGTGCGTTCCGCTTGAGGAAGTGTCGAGAGTGCCTGTCGAGTGCGGGCTCGATGTCGAGATCGCGCCTTCCCGGCCCGGGAAGTGGCAGGTCGGGGGGCGCCAGGGGTGGCACGCCCTCGGCGGCCTCGCTGCACCTTAAAAAACCATATGTGCGGTTTTTGGTTGACAGGTCGGACAGGTTCATTTAATGCTATGAGCTGACATCGCTCGGGTGATCGATCCCGTCCGGGTGCAGGCAGGTCGCCGTTTCCGTGTCGAGTGACCGGTTGCCGGTGGGTGTGAAACGTTCCGACCGTGGTGACAACACGTGGTGACAACAGGGGAGACAACGTGGACATCGCTTTACTGGGCGTGCTGGCGGTGCGGGAGAACGGTCTGTCGATCACACCGACCGCTCCCAAACCCAGAAAAGTGCTCGCCCTGTTGGTGCTGCACGCGGACCGGGTGGTGCCGGTGTCCGTCCTGACCGAGGAACTGTGGGCCGGTGCGCCGCCGCGCAGCTCGCGCACCACGCTCCAGACGTACATCCTCCAGATCCGTGACCTGATCGCGAAGGCCCTGAAGCGGGGCGGGAAGCAGGGGACGGCAAGGGGCACCGAGCGGCGCACCCCCAAGGACGTCCTGGTCACCTCGCCGGGCGGATACATGCTGAACACGGGCGAAGGGTCGCACGACGTCCGGGAGTTCGACCGGCTCGTCGGCGCGGGGTACCGCGCCATGGACGCCGAGGACTACGGGAAGGCGGCACAGCAGCTGCGTACGGGCCTGGACCTGTGGTCGGGCTCCGCGCTGACCGACGTGCAGGCCGGATCGCAGCTCAGGACGGAGATCCGGCGACTGGAGGAGAGCCGGCTGTGCGCCATAGACCAGCGCATCGAAGCCGACCTGCGCCTGGGGCGGCACCGCGAACTCCTTCCCGAACTGACGATGCTGGCCAGCCGCCACCCCACCCACGAGAACCTGCACGCCCAGTTGATGACCGCGCTGCACGGCTCCGGACGGCGTGGCGAGGCCCTGGAGACGTACCAGCGCCTGCGCGGCATCCTCGTGCGGGAGTTGGGCCTGGAGCCCTCCGCCCGCCTGCGCGGACTCCAGCACTCCATCCTCATGGCCGGTCCCGAGGAGCCCGTCCCGCAGGGCGACCCGGGCGTACGACTGGCCCCCACCAGCTGACGTACCGAAGGCCCCGCTGCGGCGCGCACCATCCTCGGAGCGCCCGCCGCCGCCTCGCCGTCCCGGCGGGGCGAATCGTCGAGAAGGAGCAGGCGTGAGCACCTGGGACGCCGAAGTCGCGGTCGTCGGTGTGGGCGCCTGGGGCGCCTGTGCCCTGTGGCGCATGGCCGACCGGGGCGTGGACGTCCTGGGCATCGAACAGTTCGAGCCCGGTCACCCCCTCGGTTCCTCGCACGGCGGCTCACGGATGTTCCGCATCACCTGCCTGGAGCACCCCGGTCTGGTCCCGCTCGCCCGGCGTTCCCTGGAGCTGTGGCACGAACTCGCCGAGGCCTCCGGCACCCCCCTGTTCGACGAACGGGGCGGACTGCTGATCGGCCCCGAGGACGGAAGGGTCGTCGGCGGGACCCTGTGCGCGGCCCGGCAGCACGGCATCACCGTGCAACGGCTCTCCCACAGCGAACTGACCGAGCGGCACGGCCAGCATGCCGCCCTCGGTCCGCAGGACATCGCCGTGTGGGAACCCTCCGCCGGCATCCTGCGGCCCGAGGAGTCCGTACGCGCCGCCGTCCGTCTCGCCCGCTCCGCCGGCGCGCCCGTGCTCACCGGTACCCGGGTGCACGAGGTGACCCCGGTGCCCGGGGGCGTGGAACTGCGCACCGCCTCCCGCACCCTGCGCGTGCGCCAGGCCGTCGTCACCGTCGGCTCCTGGCTCGGCGGCCTCGTCCCCGGCCTGCCGCTGACCACCTTGCGCATGCCCATCACCTGGTTCCGCTCCCGCACCGGGGACGGCCGTCACACCCTCGACCGGTTCCCGGTGTTCATGCGCGACCTGCCCGGCGGGCAGGTCCTGTGGGGCAACGGCAGCGAAGGCCCCCATCCCGTCAAGCTCGGCCTGGAGATCCACGGCCGCCCCGGCCGGCCCCTCGACCCGCGCACCGACGACCGCTCCGTCGTCGCCGAGGACTGGACCGACCTCGCGGCCGTGCTGGAGACCCGCCTGCCCGGGCTGGAGCCGCACCCCGCCAAGGTCTCGGTGTGCATGCTGACGGCCACCCCCGACGGGCAGTTCGTCCTCGGCCGCCCCGGCGGCGATCCCCGCCTGGTGCTCGCCGGCGGCTGCAACGCCCACGGCTTCAAGCACGCCACTGGGATCGGCGAGGCGCTGAGCGACCTCGTCACCGGCGGCACACCCCGGATGCCCCTGGACTTCGCCTCACCCGACCGGGCGGCCCTGCACTGACACCGTCGGGTGAATACGCCGTGATCCTCACTCCCCGGAGTGAACGTGGTGCGCACGGCAGGCCGGTGAGCGGACATGATCGCGTGATCTGTCCACGCGCCCGCACGGCAGCGCGACGCCCTTCCGCGCGCCGCCCGACGGGGCCACCGCGCCACGAGGGGAACCCCCGCCTTGCCCACCGAACGATCCGGCGCCCGGGCGGGTGCCCAGGCGCGCCCCGGGGATCCGTCCACCACCTGTGAGACCACCGTGATCCCCGTCCCCGGCGACGGTCCCTACGCCGTGGCCGTCGCCGCCGACGGGGCCCTGTGGGTGTCGCTCGCCCGTTCCGGGAACCTCGCTCGCGTCAAGGACGGGGAACCGGCCCGGCTCCACCCGGCCGGCGGCGCCTCGGCGCGGCCCACCGTCGTCGCACCGGGCCCCGGCGCCCGGACCATGTGGGTCACCCAGTTCCTGGGCGACGCGATCACGGGCGTCGGCACCGTCGACGGACGCACCGTGCGGGTGCCGCTGGACCGGGGAGCGGGACCCTTCGGCATCGCCACCGGTCCTGACGGCGCCCTGTGGTTCACCGAGCTGAACGCGGACCGTGTCGGACGGCTCCCGCACCCCGAAGTGGTCCTGGAGGGCCGCCCCGCGGTGGTCGAGGAGTTCCCGTTGCCGGTGCGGGCCGCCGGAGCCGCCGGCATCACCGCGGGCGCCGACGGTGCCATGTGGTTCGCCCTGAGCCAGGCCGACATGATCGGACGCATCGGCGCCGACGGTTCCGTACGCCTCCACCGGCTGCCCACCCCGGGGGCCCGGCCGGTGGACATCACCGCGGAACCCGACGGGACCCTGTGGTTCACCGAGAACGGCGCCGGACGCATCGGACGCATGACCGGCGACGGACAGGTGGACGAGGTGGCGCTGCCCGGCGGGGCCGCCACCAGGCCGCACGGCATCACCGCCGCGGCCGACGGCGGCTGCTGGTTCACCGCGTGGGGAACCCGCCGGGTCGGCCGCGTCACCCCGGCCGGTCGGGTACGGATGTACGAACTGCCCCCCGGCGTCAGTGAGCCGCACGGCATCGTCGCGGCCGCGGCGGGCAGCGTCTGGACGGCGACGGAGAGCGGGGAGCTGGTGCGGCTGACGCCGCGCTGATCGGGGCGGGACCCGCGGCCCCGCCCCGATCCGTCAGGACGTCGGCGCGGCGAGAGGCTCCCGCCGCACCACGTCGGCCGCCCACCCGCAGGCCAGCAGCGCGGCGGCGGCACACACCGCCAGCGCGGCACCGAAGCCGTGCCCCGAGTCGCCCAGCGAGAGACCCGACAGGGCGAGACCCACCGCGCCGCCGAGCTGCTGGCTGGAGTTGACCAGCGAGGCGATGACACCGGAGGTCCGCTCGTCGGCGTCCCGCGCCGCGGACGACGCCGCGGCCGGCAGCCCGGCGCCCACCCCGACCGAGAACAGCAGGATGCCCGGCAGGAGCCCGGCGTAGCCGAACTCCTGGGAGGCCGCCCAGGCCAGCAGCAGCGCGCCCACCGCGGTGCCCGCGCACGCCACGGTCAGGACCCGGCCCGCCGTGAAGCGCACCGTCGCGCGTTCACCGGCCTTGACCCCGCTCAGGGACCCGAGCGCGAACGGCACGTAGGCGAGGCCGGCCTCCAGCGGCGTGAATCCCAGCCCGTTCTGCAGGTACAGCGTCAGCACCAGGAACCCCTGGAAGGTCGCCGCGGACAGCAGCACGGCCGCCACCAGCGCCCGCGCCCGCACCGGGGAGGCGAAGACGCCCCTGGTGACCAGGGGGTTGGCCGAACGCCGCTGGTCGAGGGCGAACGCGGCGAGCAGCACCAGCGACAGCACGGCACACGCCGCGGCCACCCCCGGGCGGCCGTCACCGCCGAGCGACAGCAGGGCGTACACCAGGAGCGCCAGACCGCAGGTGAGCAGGGCGGCGCCGCCCCAGTTGAGTGTCTGGTCGCCGTTGGGGCGGTGGATGCCGCGCAGCAGCCGGGGCAGGAGCACCAGGGCCAGCGCCGCGACCGGCAGGTTGATGAAGAAGACCCAACGCCACGACCAGTACTCGGTGATGACGCCGGACAGGATCAGACCGGCCAGCGCACCGGTCACCGCCGTGGCACCCCACACCGCGAACGCCTTGGCCCGTGCCGCCGGTTCGGTGAACACCAGCGTCAGCAGGCCCAGGACGGCCGGTGCCACCAGGGCCGCGCCCAGGCCCTGGAGGGCGCGGGCGCCGATGAGCTGCCAGGGCTCGGCGGCCAGGCCGCACAGCAGCGAGGCCAGCGCGAACACCGCGGTGCCCGCGGCGAAGGTGCGCACCAGGCTGTAACGGTCGCCGAGCCGGCCGCCCAGGACGAGGAAGCCGCCGAAGGCCAGCATGTAGGTGTTCACCACCCACACCAGGGACGGTCCCGAGAAGCCGAGGTCCTGCTGGATGGTGGGCAGCGCGATGTTGACGACGTTGTCGTCCAGGGTCAGCAGGAGCTGGGTGAGGCAGAGGATGGCCAAGATCACGCGCGGGTGCGAGGGAGTCGTCCGGGGCGCTTCCTGCGACGTGCTCGTCATGGGTTCAGCGGTCCTCTCGTGACGTGCGGAGATCGGAAGTGGCGTTGCGGCGCACGCGCGGCCCCGAGGGGGCGGGCGCGGCGGGGCGACGGCTCACGGGAGGAGGCCGGGCTAAGGGCATCGGGGTGGAGGCTCGCCTCGCAATACGTGGGGGTACGGGCGCGGTGGTCCGGTCGTCCGCTGGCCCCCGCGGAACGCCGCGCAGGGCCGACGCGGAACTTGCCATAGTGTTTCATATCGCCCTCGGCGGGCTCCAGCGCCGGTGCACACCGCCCTCACCGGGCCCCGGCGCTTCCCCGATGGCCCGTCAGGGCCGGCAGCCGGGCGTGGTCGACCTTGCCGTTCGCCGTGACCGGCAGGGCGCCGGTGAGCACGATCCGCTGCGGCACCATGTAGGACGGCACGGACTCCCGCAGCGCGTCCGCCAGTTCGCCCCGGACCACCTCCGCATCGCGGGCCAGCGCCTCGGGAGCCAGCGCGGCATGCGCCACGAGCCGGGTGCGGCCGTCCGGCGTGCGGTCCACCGACGCCACCGCGCGACGCACCGCCGGCAGCCGGTCCAGCACCGACTCGATCTCGCCCAGCTCGATCCGGTGCCCCCGGATCTTCACCTGGCGGTCCCTGCGCCCCAGGAACTCGATGGCGCCGTCGGTCCGCCACAGCCCCAGGTCGCCGGTGCGGTACAGCCGTTCGCCGAGGGTGGGGTGGACCGGGAACCTGGCAGCGGTCTGCTCCTCGTCCCCGGCGTACCCGCGCGCCAGGCCCTGCCCGGCGATGTGCAGTTCCCCCGCGCACCCGACCGGTACCGGACGGCCCTCGTCGTCCAGGATGTGGAAGAACTGCCCGCGCAGCGGTCGCCCGTACGGGATGCTCCGCCAGTGGTCCGGCACGGCCCCCACCGGATGGCAGATCGACCAGATCGCGGCCTCCGTCGCGCCGCCGGCGCTGATCACCCGCACGCCGGGCACCAGGGCCCGCAGCCGGTCCGGCAGCGTCACGGGGATCCAGTCGCCCGACAGCAGGACGCAGCGCAGCGGCGCCAGTTGCCGCGCGGCGGCGCCTGGATCGGACTCGGCCAGGTCCAGCACCATCTGCATGAGCGCCGGTGCCGTGTTCCACAAGGTGACCCCGTGCCGCTCCACCAGGTCGAGCCAGTGCTGCGGGTCCCGCTCACCGTCCGGTTCGGGCAGGACCAGCGCCCCGCCCGCGCCGAGGACCCCGAAGATGTCGTAGACCGACAGGTCGAAGCTGAGCGCCGACAGACCCAGCACCCGGTCCCGGGGACCGACGCCCAGGCGGTCGGTGATGTCGTCCACGGTGACGCGCGCCGCCGCGTGGTCCACGACCACGCCCTTCGGTTCACCCGTCGAACCGGAGGTGAAGATGACGTACGCGGGAGAGTCCGGGGCCGCCGCACCACCGGTGTCCGGCGACGTCCCGCCGGACGCCTCCGCGGCCGCGGCCTTGTCCTTGCCCTCCTTCTCGTTCTCGTTCTCGGCCTCGGCGGAGTCCGTGCCCGGGTCCGGGTCGAGCACCACCTCGGTCACCCCCCGGGGCAGTTCGGGCCGGGCACCAGGGGTCACGACGGCGTACGCGATGTCCGCCCTGCGGCAGACGGCGGCGATCCGCTGCCCCGGCCACGCGTGGTCGACCGGCACGTACACCGCGCCCTGCCGGGAGACCGCGAGGACCGCGGCTATCTGGTCGAAACTCTTGGGCAGCGTGACGGCGACCGTGCCCCCCGGCCGCACCCCGGCCCGGTGCAGGAGCCGTGCGATCCCCGCGGCCCGCTCCGCCAGCCGTCCGTGCGACAGGGACCCGGACGCCCGCAGGAGCGCGGGCGCGTCCGGGGTGCTGAGCGCGGCGGCCCGCACCGGGGCGTCGAGCTGTGGCCCGGCAGCGGGGAACGGACGCGCGGTGAGCGGCTCCTGGAAGGCGAAGGTGGGGTCCCAGCCGAGGTCCGGCCGCAGCCAGGCGTCCTCCGTGCCGGACAGTGCCGACAGCAGGGTGGCGTACGCCGTCCCGATGCCGCGCGTCAACGGGTCGTCGCACTGCTCCGGGGCCGGGCTCCGCCGCTCCCACCGCGCGTACGGCCGTGGCCCCGACGGGTCGAGGACGACGAGGTACTCCAGCCGGTCCTCCCCGGCCTGCGGCAGCGGCGCCCCCAGTCCGAGGCGCTCGACGGGGCCGGCGGTGGGTGGGGCGGCGGACCGCAGATCCCGGGCGTAGGAGGCGAACCCCGACCAGTGCAGCGGATCGGGGCCCGGCACGCGGACGCCGTCCAGGGTGCCCGGTCCCTCGACGGTCAGCTCCAGGGGGGCGGTGCCGGAGGACCAGCGCGCCAGGGTGAGCGTGGCCGCCGCCGACAGGACGTCCTCCAGGGCCAGTCCGTGGTCGCGGGCGCGGGCGGTGAGGCGGTCCACGAGCAGCGCGTCGAGCGGCAAGAGGTGCGTGCCGGGCGGGTCCGGGTCCGGGCCGGGGCGGTGCTCCAGCGGTGCCCGGCGGGCGCGGCGTTCCACCAGACGGGCGACCGCGCTCGCCGAGGCACCGTCGAGCAGCCGCCGCAGCGGGACGTCCACGCCGCCGGCCTTCCGCAGCCGGTCCCGCAGCAGCACCGCCGTCCACGGCTGGAGCCCGAGTGCGGTCAGGGGCCGGTCGGGGGAGAGGTGCCGGGTGTCCAGACCCAGGACGGCGGCCAGGTGGCCGGTCACCACGTCGGCGGGGATGGGGGATGTCACCGTGCCTCCTGAGCGATGAGTTCGCGCCTGCCGGGACCGTGCGGTCCGGGTCCGGGTCCCGGTGCCGGGGACGTGCCGGCCGATTGCCCGGCCCGCCGGTCGCGCTCCTTCACGATCCGGTCGACCATGCCGGTCAGGACGGTGCCCCCGCCGACCTCCGTGAAGCGCGGCGGGCGGTCCTCGTCCAGGCCGATCAGGTACTCCACCGACTCCGTCCAGCGCACCGGGTGGTCGATCTGCTCGGTCAGGGCGGCGGCCAGCTCCGCCGGCCGGTGCGGGCGGGCCGTCCGGTTGGCGATGACGGGACACCGCGGCGGACGGAAGGGCGTGTCGCGGAGCAGGGGGCCCAGCTCGCATGCGGCGGGGCTCATGTGGGGGGAGTGGAAGGGGCCGCTGACCGGCAGCCGGCGCGCCAGCTTCGCGCCGGCGTCCGTGAGGATCAGCTCCATCAGCTCCAAGTCCTCGCGCGGCCCCGCGAGCACCATCTGGTCGGGGGCGTTGAGGTTGGCCAGGTGCACGGACGCGAACCCGGAGCGGTGCAGGAGGAACCGCAGCGTGGACTCCCGCAGCCCGACGACCACGCTCATGCCGCCGCCCGTCACGGCGGCCATCGCCGCCGCGCGCGCCGCCACCAGGCGCAGTCCGTCGGTGAAGCCGAGCATCCCGGCCGCAACCAGGGCGTTGTACTCGCCGAGGCTGTGGCCGAGGACCGCGTCGGGGTGTTCGCCCCGGTCCGTGAGCGCGCGGTGCGCCAGGGCGTTGACGACGTAGACGGCGGGCTGGGTGTAGCGCGTGTCGTTCAACTGGCCGTCCCGCCCGCCGGTCAGGCACAGGTCGCGGATCGAGTAGCCGAGCACCGCGTCGGCCTCGGCGGTGAGGTCCGGGTAGAGGTCGAACAGGTCCTCTCCCATCCCCCGTCGCTGGCTGCCCTGCCCGGCGAACATGTGGACCGTGGTCATGTCGTCCTCTCCCTTCCCGCGACCCGGGCGGCCAGCAGCTCGCCGAGGGCGGCCGCGTGACGGTGCGAGAGCAGGCTGATGTGGTTGCCGGGGATCTCCTCCACCGTGACGAGCGGACAGTGCTCCGACCAGCCCATCGCGGGCCGCGCGTAGTAGCTGTCTGAGGCGTCGAAGGTGCTGCCCCGGCCGAAGTCCGTCTCCGCGGCCCGCAGGACGAGCAGCGGACCCGGGTAGGGGCCCGGACGGTACGACTCGACCGCGCCGAGTGTCTCGCGCAGCAGCGCGAACGGGTCGGGGCCCGTGGTGCCCATCCAGTCGGCCACCGAGGCGAGTTCGTCGAGGTACTCGTCGGGCGCCAGGCCGGCCGCGTCGGGGCCGCCGGACTCCGGGACGCGGGCCGCCGCGCCGGCGCGGGTGCGCTCGTACGCCTCGACCTGGCGCAGGAAGCTCCCGTCGGCCGTGGTGTCGGTCCGCTCCCCGGTCGGTGCCGCCGCGTCCAGCATCACCACGAGGTCGGGCGCCCGTCCCTGGGCGTGCAGTTCCCGTGCCAGCTCGTAGGCGATGACGCCGCCTCCGGAGAACCCGCCGAGGACGACCCGCTCGCCGGGTGCCGGCGGCGGGAGCGCCCGCGCGTAGGTCCGGGCGAGTTCCCCGACGGTACGGGCCGGGGGCTCACCCGTCAGGACGGTGCGTACGTCCTGGACGCCCACGAGGCGGGCCGGGCCGGGGAAGTGCGCGGCCAGCGCGCCGTAACAGGCGATCTGGCCGCCCGGCGGGTGCACCAGGTACACCGTCGCAGGGGTGCCGTCGGCGTCCGGGCCGGGTTCGCGCAGGGGCACGAGCGGGTCCACGGCGTCCGGCGTGCCGCCGCCGCGCACGCCGTCGGCGCCGTCCGTACCGCCCGCGCCGTCCGTACCGCCCGTGCCGTCCTCGCGCCGATCGGCCAGGAACGCGGCCAGCTCCCCGGCCACCGGGTGCCGGACCAGGTCACCCAGGGTGAGGGGAGGGGCGCCCAGATCGGCCAGCGCCCGCAGCAACCGGACCGAGAGCAGCGAATGGCCGCCCAGCTCGTAGAAGTGGTCGTCCGGGGCCACGTCCCGGGCGCCGAGCACCTGGCGGAAGGCGTCGCGCACCAGGTCGGCGTCGCGCGCCGAGGGCGGCCAGGCCACGGGCCGGTCGGCGGGGCGGACGGGGGCCCTGCCGGTGCCGCGCGGGGTGAGGCCGGGCAGGTCCTCGTCCTCGACGCCGCCGACCAGGTCCCGCACGGTCAGGCCGTCCGGGTCCTCGGCCAGCCGGCGCAGCGCACGGCCCCACAGCTCGGCGAGCCGGGCCGCGTCCCCCTCCCCGACACGGCCCGGGTCCGGCACGAACACCGTCACCAGCTTCCCGGCGGCACGGTGCACGACCGCGGTCACGGCGTACCCGGTGCGCGCCCCAGTGGCCGTGGGCACCTCCACCTCGCAGCCGGCCGCCGCGAGCCGCGCACCGGCGTCGCCCAGGGAGGCCGGGTAGTTCTCCACCACCAGGAGACTGTCGAAGAGCGGTTCGCGGCCCGGCAGCCCGGCCCACTCGTGGATCTGACCCGTGCTGACCCACTCGAAGTCCTGGAGGTCGAGCGTCGCCTCCCGGGCCTGTTCGACCAGGGCGGCGACGGGCTCGTCCGGGTCCACGGACAGGTCCAGCGGCAGGGTGGTGGCGAGCATGCCGGGAATACCGCGCACCCCGCCGGGGCCGTTCGCGCGACCGGACAGCGTCACGCCGAGTCGGGACCGGCCCGTGCCGCCGCCCCCCGCGCAGCGCCACAGCAGCGCGGCCCACACGGCCTGGAGCACGTTGCTCTCGGTGGCGGCGTGCCGGGCCGCCCATACCCGCAGCGCGTCGGCGGTGTCACCGGGCACTTCGGTGCGCACCTCCGCGGCCGGTGCCTGTGCCCGATCCGGTGCCGGTGCGGCCGGAGCGGTGAGCGGCCGGAGCACCCCGGGCAGGACGGCCGCGCCGGGACCGGCGAGCCGGTCCGACCAGTAGGTGCGGGCCCGGTCCTCGTCCCGGCCGGCCACCCAGGCGGTGTGGTCGCGGGCGTCGGGCCGCTGCGGCCGGACCGCCGCCGGGTCGGTGCCGTCCAGGTACGCCTCGTAGAGCTGGTCGAGGAGCAGGGCGACGCTCCAGCCGTCGAGCAGTGCGTGCTGGAACGTCAGCAGGACGCGGTGACCGTCCGCCTCCTGCCGGACCGTCACCCGGAACAGGGGCTCGCCGACCGCGCCGAAGCCCCGGTCGCGTTCGGCTCGCACCACCTCCTCCCACGGCGTGGCGTCCGGGCCGTCCGCCGTGAGCCAGGTCAGCGGCGGCCGGTCCTCGGGCGGGGCCGTGAGACTCGGGCGCGCGCCGTCCGTCAACCGGGCTCGCAGGACGACGTGACGGCGTGCCAGCACGTCCCAGGCGCGGGCGAAGCGATCCCGGTCGAAGGCCCCGCGCCACCACCAGTGGAACTGCTCCACGTGCCGTCCGGCCGCTGCCGCGAGGGACTCCGCCACCACGCCGTACTGCTGGGGGGTGAGCGGCCAGCTGACGGTGCCGGGCGTCCCGGTCCCGCCCGCCGGGTCGTCACCGGGGCCGGCCAGGTCGGTCAGCGCGTCGCGCAGTCGTGCGCACAGGGAGCGCACGCTCCCGGCGTCGAGGCCGTCGGCCGCCACGGGACTCCACACCACGCCCACCCGCAGCCGACCGTCGCGGACCACGGCGTACACCTCGACCGGGTGCGGGCGCCGCGCCCGCGGCGAGCGGTCCCCGGGCGGCGGCGGGGCCGGTGCGAACCGGTCCGAAACCGTCAACCGGTCAGTCTGCCCGAGGTAGTTGAACGAGACGAGGGCCGGCGGAACGGCGGCCAGCTCCTCCCGCAGGTCCGGGTCGGGGGAGAGGTGACGGTAGGCCAGGAAACCCGCGTGGCCGGCCGGGGCGGCGAGCGCGCCGGCGGCCTCGCGCAGGAACTCCCCGGCACCGGCCTGCCGCGGGCCGCTGACGACCACCGGGTCGACGGAGGTCAGCCAGCCCACGGTGCGGGACAGGTCGGCGTCCGCGCACGTCTGTGGTCCGGGTCCGGCCGCGCTGCCGAGGCGGCCGTGCGTCTCCACGTCCAGGGTCACCAGGCGGCAGCCGCGCCACCGGGCGAGCGCGAGGGCCACCGCGCCGGTGAGAACGGTGTGCACCGGCAGACCGAGCCGCTGGGGCACGTCGCTCAGCAGGAGCCTGGTCGGGTCGGCGGCCAGGGCGAACTCCTCGTGCCGCGCCTCCTCCTCGCTGCACGGCGGCAGGGAGGCGAGGAGGCCGTCGCACTCGTGCCTGGCCTCGGCGACCGCCCGCCAGTAGGCGGCGCCCTCGGGATCGGTGGCGGCCCGGGCGAGGAGGGCGGTCCACTCGCGTTCCCCGGTCGGCTCGGGTGCCAGGCGGGGCAACTCGCCCTCTTGCAGGGCGCTGAGCGCCGTGTCCAGGTCGGACAGGACGATCCCCCAGGAGACGGCGTCCATCACCAGGTGGTGCGCGGTCAGACGCAGGACGTCGCCGCACTCGGCGCCGGAGTCCTCACCGGAGTCCGCGCCGGACGCAGCGCCGGAGTCCGCGGCGGCGGTGGGGGCGCCGCGGACCAGCAGGGCGCCGAAGACCCGGCCCTCCTCCGGATCGAGACTGCGCTGCACGTCCAGCCAGCGCCGTTCCACCCCGCCGCCGTCCTCGCCGCTCCCGCCGTCCTCGGCGGCTTCAGCGGCGTCGACGACCGCGAGCAGGTTGCGTACGGCCCCGCCCGAGGACGCGGGCGAGGGTCGCACCCGGTGGGTCTCGCCGTCGGGGACGATTCGGTGGGTGAGAGCCGGGTGAGCGGCGAGGACGCACTGCAGGGCCAGCCTGAGGAGGAGCGGGTCGGCCGGCCGCCGCAGCCGCACGGCGGCCGACAGGTTCCAGTGCCGGCGTTCCGGTCCGGCGACGCGCTCGAAGAACCACGACTGCACCGGCGAGGGACCGGGGACGGCGGGCGCGGCGTCCGCCCGCGGCGCTACGGGTGCCGGGGCGTCCCCTCCGTCGTCCGAGGGCGCCTCGGACGCGCGGCCGGTCAGCAGACGGGCCAGGGCGCCGGGTGTGGGGTCGCGGAAGACGTCGCGGGCCGACAGCGAGAACCCGGCCGAGCGCAGCCGGGACACCAACTGCACGGCGAGGATGGAGTCACCGCCCGCCGCGAAGAAGTTCGGCCCGTCCGAATCGGCGTCCGCCCCTTCGTCCCCCTCGTCGGCGGGGAGTGCGGGCAGCAGGGCGGCCCAGGCCTCGCGGCAGGCCGTCAGCGCCCCCGTGTCCACGGGGGAGGGCGCGCCGGAGTCCGCTTCGTCCGGAGCGGTGCCGTCCCGCGTCCCGGGAGGGGCGGTCGTGCGCGTCGCGGAATCCGCGCCGTGCGCAGGGGCGGTCGGGTGCGCCGCGGAATCCGCGCCGTGCGGCACGGAGGCTCCCGGTGTCCCGGGCAGCGCGCGGCCGAGCACCTCGACGACCGTGTCGTCGGGGGCGGCGGCCAGCGCACCGGCCACCGCGGCCACCTCGGCGGCACAGCGTTCCGCCGAGGGCCGGTCGAAACGTTCCCGGTCGTACTTGAGCAGGCCCCGGATCTCGCCGTCCCGTTCCACCAGGGTCAGGTTGACGTGCCCCACGCCCGGCTGCTGGATCTCCTCCACGACCTCGGCCGTGAGCCCGGGGGCGACGTCGCCCGCCGGGTCCACCTGCTCGTGCAGGAAGGCGAACGGGCAGGTGAACGGGGAGCCGTCCTCCGGGTCGAAGCCGTCGTCCAGGAGTTCCGCGATACGGGGGAAGGGCAGGTCGCAGTGGTCGAGGCCGGCGGTGAGTTCGGCGCGTACGGCACGGACGTAGCCGGCGGCCGTCGTCGAGGCGCCGGCGTCGCCCGCGGGGAGGGGGGAGCGGACCGGGATCAGGTTGGTGAGGTAGCCGACGGTCCGGTCGAAGCGCGCGTCGTGCCGGATGGCGACCGGTGTGCCCACGGCCAGCCGCCGCCCGGGATCGTGCCGGCCGAGGGTCAGGAGGTAGGCGGCGAGCAGTACGGAGAACACGCTGGAGCGGCTCCGAGCGGCGAACGACCGCAGCGCCGCCGTCTCCCCGGCGTCGAACCGGACCGGGACGCTCGCCGACGCCCGGGTCCGCCGGGTGGTTCCGGGCCGGTCGAAGGGGAGCACCGGTGCTCCCGTCACCCCGGACATCCGTGCGCGCCAGAAGCCGGTCAGCCGCTCCTGGTCCTGTGCGGCGCGCTCGGTGCGCAGGGCGGCGTAGTCGGCGAACGACGACCCCGCCGGACCCGGGGCCCCTGGCTCGTCCGGGGCCCGGTACAGGGCCCAGAGGTCCTGAAGCAGCACCACCGACGAATGCCCGTCGAAGACCAGGTGGTGCACGACGAGCAGCAGGGTGTGGTGGTCGGGGGCGTGGGCGAACAGGACGGCGCGCAGCAGGCCCCGTTCGGGGTCCAGGGGCCGTTCCGCCTCGCGCGCCGGGACCGCCCGGTGCGACCCGGGCGGTGCGTCCGGTCCGACGGCCGCCTCCCGCACCTCCAGGCGCGGCGCGGTGGGAGCGGCCACCAGGACCGGCCCGTCCGGACGGGCCGTGACGCGGGTGGCCAGTACGGGATGACAGGTCGTCAGCGCGTCCAAGGCCCGCACCAGTCGGGGCACGTCGAGCGGCCCGCGCAGGTCGACGGCGACCGGGATGTCGTACAGGCCGGTGCCGGGGTCGAGCCGGTGCAGGAACAGCAGGCCGCGCTGCTCGGGGGTCAGGGGGATCTCCGACGGCTGCCCGGACCGTTCCGGCGCGGCGGTCGCGGGGCCCCGCGCCGGAGCGGGGTCCCCTCGGCGGCTCAGCAGGGACTTCAGCCGCTCCCGCTTGGCCTCGACGCTCTCGTCGGGGGTGCCGTCCGTGCGGGTGCTCGTGGGTGCGCTCATGTCTCCTCGGCAGGTCGGAGGGAGGCGGTGTGCCGGGCCAGCAGGGCGTCGAGGACGGACTCGTCGAGTGCGTCGATCTCGTCCTCGGACAGGGCGAAGGCGTCCTGCGGAACGGACCGCGACGCGACGGGCGGGAACGCGGCCGCCGCGAGGGCGCCGAGCACCGGCCGCTCGTACAGCTCCGTCAGGGACGGGGCACGGCCGCCCGCGGCGGAGATCGCGTGCACGATCCGCACCAGGCGCAGGCTGTCCACGCCCAGCGCGAGCAGATCGGTGCCCCCGGTGAGGCGGTCGGGGGGCAGACCGGTCTCGCGCGCCACGATCGCGGTCAGGCGGGGCAGGGGACCACCGGATGCGGGGAGCTGCGGTGGGGGCGCCGGTGCGGTGGCTGTGTCCGGTGGTGTGGGTCCCGGTGCGGTGGTCGTGTCCGGTGGTGCGGGGGTCTCCTGTCGCGGTGGGGTGACGGGAGCGCAGTCGACTGGGGCGCTGTCTACGGGAGCGCTGTCGACGGGGGTCGGGGGCAGTGCGGCCCGGGGGACGGCGTCCGTCGCGGGGGGCCACGGGGCGTCCGCGCCGTCGAGCCATCCGGGGGGCAGCTCCGGCTCCCGGTCCGGGGGAACCCCGTCGCCGGTCACCACGAGGCCGCCGTCCTGGTGCGACGCCCGCCCCGCCAGGGTGCGCAGCGCCGGTACGGCGCCGTCCCCGGTGACCACCACCGCCGCGCGGCAGCGCCGGTCGCGGCGCCCGCCGCGCAGCGCCGCCGCGACGCTGTGCAGCGGCGGCGCCTCCCGCTCCAGGTGGTCGGCGAGGCGGTCGGCGTACGCGGCCAGGGCGGCCGGCGAGTCGGCGCTCAGCGGCAGCGTCACGGGTCCGGCGGGCACCGGGCCGCGCGCCCGCTCCGGCGGTGCCTCCACCACCACACTGGCGTAACCGCCCGTACCGGCGAAGCTGTTGAGCAGGACCCGGCGTTGCGCGGGCCAGGGCTCCACGTCCTCCACGACCCGTACCCGGCCGTCGCCGTCGGGGGGTGAGGCGTCGGACGGCAGGGGGGTGGGCAGCAGCCGGTCCTGCCGGAACTGCGCCAGCACCTTCGCCAACTGCCCGAACGCGGAGGCTGCTTCCATGTGTCCCAGCACGCCCTTCACGGAGCCGACCGGGACCGGCTGCGGCCGGTCGCCGAGCACCCGCCCGAGCACCTCCAGTTCCAGGGCGTCCGCGACGGCGGCGCCGGTCGCCGACGACTCGACGTACCCGATGTCGTCCGCGGTGACGCCCGCGTCGTCGAGGGCGGCGCGCACCGTCTCCTCCTGGCGGAGAGGACTCGGCATGCCGTAGGCCCGGGTGGTCCCCGCGTGCCGGCAGGAGCCGCCCCGCAGGACCGCGTGCACGGGGTCGCCGTTCGCGAGCGCGCGCTCCAGGGGCTTCAGGAGCACCGCGCCGACGCCCTCCCCGAGGATCCAGCCGTCGGACCGGCCGGACAGCGGACGGGAGTCGGCCGATGCGGCGAGCAGTCCCGTCTCGGCCAGGAACTCGAGGTGCGCACCGTCCAGCACGAGGTTCACCGCCGCCGCCACGGCGGCGGTGCACTGACCGTCCCGCAGGGACCGCAGCGCCGCCTCGACGGCGGCGAGCCCCGAGGCGCAGCCCGCGTCGACCACCAGGCTCGCCCCGTGGAAGTCGAAGGCGTGCGAGATGCGGTGCGCCAGTCCGGTCATGGTCGGCACGGCGCGCGGAGCGGTGCCGTTCCCGCCCCCGCGTCGTGCGTGGTCGTGCCACATCGCCCCGGTGAACACCCCCACAGGGCCCGCCGCGGAGAGCGCCTCGGGGCGGGTCCCGGCGTTCTCGAGGCAGTCCCGCACCACGGCGAGGAGCAGGTGTTCCTGCGGATCGACGGCGGCGGCCTCCTGCGGCGGGATGCCCCACTCGTCCGGCTCCCGGGCGGAGACGTCGGGCAGATAGGCGCCCACGGTGGCACCACCGCGCGGGGCGTGCGGGGCGGGGGAGGGCGTACGGCCGGGCGGCGGGGGGCCGATCGCGGTGCCCCCCTCGGCGAGCAGCCGTCCGAGCCCGGCGATGCTGTCGGCGGGGTCCGCGCCCGGCAGCAGCCCGGCGAAGCCGATGACCGCGACCGCGCCTCGGGGAACCTCACTCGGAGCGGGCCCCGCCGACGACGCCGAGAGGGCCGGCGCCGGGACGGCTGCCGGCGAACCGACCGCCGGCGTCGTGGCCGGTGTCGCCGGGGCGGGCCCGGCCGCGGCGGGCCAGGCCGCGGCCGGTTGCGTCGCGGCGGGTTGCGTCGCGGCGGGTTGCGTCGCGGCGGGTTGCGTCGCGTCCGGCGCGTCCGCCGGGGTGCCGCCCCACAGCGAGACCACCAGGTCCTGGCCGTCGTCCAGGGCGAAGTGCTCCCGCACCGCGGTGAAGTCCATGTCGCCGATGGGACACAGGCCCAGCCCCAGTGCGGTCGCGCGCTCCATGGCCGCCTGGCACATGTGCCCGGCCTCCACCGCGGTGTACCGGGTGCCGAGGGCCCGGCCGTAGGCCGGTTCGATGGCACGGGGCGTGGAGACCAGGAAGAGACCGAAGGCGGCGCCCGTGAACAGCGGCCGGTTGTACCGGACCTGGCTGCCCTCGTCGAGCACGGCGCCCTCGGTGACGGGGACCAGGGCACGCTCCGCCGGGTCCAGGTAGTAGACGCCGGGACCGAGGCCCGCGACCCGGCCCGGCTTCACGTACACGTACACCTGGACCGGGTAGAAGCCGCCCGCCGACGGGTAGGGCCGGCGGGTCCCCTTCCCCGGGCCCGGCTGTGTGAACGAGCGGACCAGCAGCGACAGTCCGCGGAAGGACAGCGGCGCCGGGTCGAACTCCCGGACCGAGCCCCCGCACCCGACCACCGTCGCGTCGTCCGAGGGCAGATCGAGCGCGACCCTGGACCGGGCCTCGGGGAACCGGCGCAGCGAGCGCCGCTCCGCCTTGAAGGCGGCCTTCGCCTCCGGGTCGAAGGCGATCCGCACGTCCGCGGCGTCCTGACGGCCGGCCGGGCCGCCCCGCTCGCCGACGCAAACGTCGTCATCGGCGTCGGCGTCGCTCCCACCGGCGGACGCGGGGGCCAGCCCTTCGGCTATGCCCCGGGCGGTCGGGCGGGTCACCAGGAGGTCGACCGGCACCCGGGTGCCGTGCCGCCGCTCGATCTCCCGGGCCAGCCGGATCATGGTGAACGAGGTGGCGCCGAGCGCGAACAGGTCGTCGTCCGGGGCTACCGCCGTGCCGTCCAGCAGGGAGGCGGCGAGCGAGGCGACGGCCTCGGCGTCCGGGGCGCAGGGCACCGCCGGTCCCGGGCGGTCCGACGGCGCGGGCGCGGCGTCGGTGCGCTCCGGAGCGTCCAGCAGGCGGCCGGCCGCCGCCCGGTCGAGCTTGCCGTTCGGGGTCAGGGGCAGCGCGTCGGTGAACACCGTCCGGGACGGAAGCAGCGGGGCAGGCAGCGCACGCGCCAGCTCCGCCCGCACCCGGGCCACCGGGACGGGGCCCGCGTCCCCGGCCACGCACACCGCCGCGAGCTGCACGTCACCGCCCGGTCCCCGCCGCGGCAGGACCCGCGCCTGGGCGATCCCCGGCACCGCCAGCAGCGCCGCCTCGATCTCGCCCGCCTCCACCCGCAGTCCGCGGATCTTGAACTGGTCGTCCTGGCGTCCCAGGTAGCGCAGCAGGCCGTCGGGGCCGACGCGGCCCAGGTCGCCCGTGCGGTACAGCCGGGCACCCTCGCCCTCCGGGAACGGCGAGGGCACGAAACGACGGGCCTGCTCCTCGGGACGCCGGTGGTAGCCGAGGCCCACCGCGGGCCCGCCGACGCAGATCTCCCCCGGCTCACCGGAGGCGACGGGGCGCAGCCGGTCGTCCAGGAGCCGGATGACGGTGTTGTCGATCGGCCAGCCCAGGGGTACGTCGGTGCCGGACCAGCCGGGGGGCACCGCCCAGTGCGTGACGTCGATGGCGGCTTCCGTGGGCCCGTACAGGTTGTGCAGCTCGGCACCGGGCAGTACGCGGCGGAATCCGTGCGCGGTGGCGGCCGGCAGGGCCTCCCCGCTGGCCAGCACGAGGCGCAGCGAAGCGGCACGCGCGGCCTCCGGTTCGGTCAGGAAAAGCGCGAGCATCGACGGGACGAAATGCGCGACCGTCACCCCGCTCTCCCGGAACCAGCGGGCCAGGTGCGCGGGTGACCGGTGCTCGTCGGGCCGGGCCACCACCACCGCCGCCCCGGCGAGCAGCGGCCAGAAGAACTCCCAGACCGACACGTCGAAGCCGTACGGCGTCTTCTGCGCGACCCGGTCGCCGGGCCGGAGCCGGAAGGTTTCCTGGGCCCAGTTCAGCCGGTTGGAGACGGCCCGGTGGGAGTTGGGGCAGCCCTTGGGGCGGCCCGTGGTGCCCGACGTGTAGATCATGTACGCCGGGTCGGCGGGCGTGGCCCCGGACTCCAGCGGGCCGTCGTCGAGGTGCCGGTAGGCGGCGCCGGACGGGTCGACGGTCACCACCTCGGCGGTGATCGCCTCCAGGCCGTCGCGACAACGTTCGTCGGTGAGGACGAGGACCGGTTCGCAGTCCTCCGCCAGCAGGCGGGTGCGGGCCGGCGGGTGGGCGGGGTCGAGCGGGACGTACGCCGCACCGGCGCGTACCACCGCCAGCAGCGTCGTCACCAGGGTCGCGGAGCGGTCCATGCGCACCGCGACCCGGGTGCCGGGGCCGGCGCCGGACGTCCGCAGGAACCGGGCGAGCCGGGCGCTGCGGGCGCCGAGTTCGCGGTAGGTCAGCTCCTCGTCCTCGAAGCGCACCGCGATCCGGTCGGCGTGGGCCGTCAGGGCGCGTTCGAGGCGGTCGGCGAGTGTCAGGTCCGGGTGGAAGTCCCGCTCCCGACCGCGCAGCGTGGACTGCTCGGCGGCCTCGGCCGGTGCGGGGGCCGCGTCCCGGGCCGGACGGGTGTCCGCACCGGTCAGTTCCCGCACGACGGCCGCGTAGTCGGAGAACAGCGCGTCGAGCAGGCCGTCGGGCAGGACTCCCTCGCGGGCGTCCCACTGGCAGACCAGGGTGTCGCCGACGAACATCGGCACGTGGTCGACGGCCACCCCCGAGGTCCTCGACTGGCTGTGGCGCAGCTCCACCGCGGGTGTGCCGTCGGGCCGTTCGGCCGGCAGCCGGGTGAAGACCACCGGGAACGGCGGGGCCGCGTCCGGCCGGGTCCGGGCGCGCGCCGCGGCCAAGCCGTCGGCCACCGCCGAGCGCTCCAGGTCGGCACGGAGCCGCGCGTCCACCTCCCGCACCCGCGCCCCGAAGTCCGCGGGCAGCGAGTCGTCCACGACGAGCCAGCTCAGCCGGGTGAAGTCCGTGACCAGTTCCCCGGCATCCGGCGGGTTCTCCGGCCGGTCCCAGGAGACCACCACGACCGTGAACGGCTCACCCGGGGCACAGGCCCGGCGCCAGACGTCGCAGTAGACGGTCAGCAGGACGACGTCCGGGGACACCCCCCACTCCTCCGCCCGGGCCCGCAGCGCCCGCCACCCGGGTATGTCGAGGCGCCGGTGCTCGCTGCCCGCCGACGCCGGCGCGACCGCACGGCGGGCGGGCCCCGGCCCGTCCGGTACGCGCGAGAGCACCTCGTCCCACTCGGCGCGCGCCGCGTCCGCGGCGGGGCCCTGCCGCGCCTGGTCGCGGGCCCGGAGGAAGGGGCCGAAGGCAGGGGGCGCCGAGGGGAGCACCCGCTCGGGCGGCTCGCCGGCGTGCAGCCGGAACAGCTGGTGGAACAGCGTCGCCACGGCGCGCGCGTCCGCCACCAGGGCGTCGAACAGGACGTGCAGGACGACGGAACCGTCGGGCAGCGCACTGGTCTCCAGCCGCCACGGCGGGCCCTCGGCGAGCGGCAGGGAGGTCGCGGCGAGCCGGTCGCGCCGCTCGCCCTCGGTCCGCTCCGCCTCGGCCGGCGACAGGTGCGTCAGGTCGTGGTGCGGGATGCGCGGGGCCGCGGGGTCCGCGGGCGCGGCGTCCACCGACAGGGTGCCGTCCTCGCCGATCCGTGCCCGCAGCGCAGGATGCCGCCGGACGAGCAGCCGCCACGCGTCACCGAGGCGCCGCAGGTCGGGGGAGGTGAGCCGGAACTCCTGGTGCACCCGGGTCTCCCCGGCGACACCGGGGGTCGTCATACGGCCCACCAGGTAGGCGGTCTGCATCGCCGTCAGGGGCAGCTTCGTCAGGGCCTCCGCGGCTTCCGCAGCCTCCTGAGCCTCCGCAGCTCCCTGGGCTTCCGCAACCCCCCGAACTTCCGCGGTTTCCGCGGCGGCCCGAGTGTCCGGCGCCGGCCCGGGCTCGAACAGGACGGCCGGGTCCGGCAGACCGGCAGCCTCGTCCGGGGCGAGGTCCGCCAGCGTGTCGAGCGCCGTCGACCAGGCGGAGCGGAGCCGGTCGGCGAGGTCCGGGCCGAGCGCCTCCTCGTCGTGGTCGAGGACGAGGTGCAGTTCGCCCGCCCGTTCGTGCGCGATGCACTCCAGCCACACCCCGGGGGTACGGGTCCGGCCGGCCTCGGTGCGCGCGGCGGCCGCCCAGGCGTCGTCCCCGGCGCCGGTCCCCGCGGCCCCGAGACCGTTCCCGAGGGTGCCGAGCATGCTGGTGAAGACGTACGGCGGCGCCCCGGGGCCGTCGCCGTCGCGCGCGGCCCGTTCCCGCAGCGCGCGCACCCCGCTGACCGTGCCGTGCTCCAGGTCGGCCCACAACTGGTCGCGGACCGCACCGCTCAGCACCGCGAGGGAGGAGACCGGCGGCGGCGCGAGGAACACCGACGTGGACACGAAGGGACCGACGACGCGGGGGACGTCCGGGTGCACGGGCAGCCGGTTGTACGTCGTGATCACCAACGGCACCGGCCCGGCGGCGTCCTCCGGCGGCAGGAGCCGGTGCAGCAGGCTCCCGTACAGGGTCAGTAGCAGCGCCGAGGGGGTCACCCGCAGCGTGGCCGCGTGCCCGGTGACGCGCCGCCAGCGGTCGGCGGGGAGCCGCAGCGTGAGCCGGCGCCGCGCGGTGCCCGCGGTTCCCCGGACGCCGCCCGGGCCCGTGGCGCCGGGGCCTGCGCCGCCCGCGTGCGGGGACGGCCGCATCCGCACCCCGGACAGCTTGTCCCGCCAGTAGGTCAGGGCGGCCTCGGTGCGCGCCGGGTTCTCGCGGGCGCGCACCGCCTGGACGTAGTCGCGGAAACCGAGGGCGGGCGGGGGACCGGCCGGGCCGCCCCGGTACAGCGCGTACCAGCGGTGCAGCAGCAGGGACACGCTGGGACCGTCCACCACCAGCTCGTCGAGCGCGAGGTGGACCCGTGCGCGGTCACCGGGCAGCAGGGCGACCGCCATGACGAACAGCGGCCCGTCGTACGGGTCCAGGGGCGTCTCGTGACAGCGTTCGCGCAGCCGCTCCAGCGCGGCGTCGCGGTCGTCGGGGCCCGCGGCGCGCAGGTCCGTGACGGGCACCCGGTAGCGCGGCACGCGCGGCCGTACGGCCTGCCGGCCGTCGGGCAGGATGACGGCGCGCAGCATCCCGGTCTCGGCGACGACCTCGTTCCAGGCGTCCTCCAGCGCCGTCGGGCGGACGTCCGCGACGTCGAACTCCACGTAGACCCGGGCCGCCGATCCGGCCTCCCAGAAGCGGCCCACGCAGTAGGCCTCCTGCATGTCCGTGAGCGGGAAGGCGTCCGGTGGCGACACCGTGCCCGCCGGGGCGGAGGCCACGCTGTCGGTTCGGGTCGGCTTCACTGCGGCTCCTTCAGGAGTGGTTGCGGGGGTGGCGGGGCAGGCCGGCGGCAGGGGCCCCGATCCGCTCGGCGAGGGCGGTGAGCGGGGCGTCGCCGCCGAGCAGGTCGAGCGGCAGCTCCACCCCGAACTCCTCCTCGGCCGCGAAACGCAGACTCATCAGGTTCAGCGAGTCCATGCCCAGCCCGGTCAGGGAGTGCTCGGGCTCGACGCCGGCCCCGGGGTCCGGGACGCGGGTCCGGACGAGGGCGACGAGACGGGCGAGCACGTCGTCGTACCCGGGGTGCGGCCGCGCCGTCGGAAGCGCCGCGCGCTCGCCGCCCCCGGCGTCCGCCCCGGCGTCCGCCGCGTCGCCGGCCGGACGGGCACCGGCGGGGGCACCCGGCGGCGCGGTGGGGTTCGGCCGCCCCGGGCCGCGGTCCGGGCGCGTCCCGGGGCCGGCGGACGCGTGCGGCCCGTCGTTGAGCGCGCCGGTGTCCGGGGAGGGGTGACCGTTGGCCGTCGCGCCGGTGTCCGGGGCCGGGCGGCCATCGGCCGTGGCGAGGGTGTCCGGGACGGAGTGACCGTTGGTCATGGCGAGGCTCGGGGCCGGATGGCCGGCGGGTGTCGCGCCGTTGGTCGGGGCGGGGTGACCGGCAGGCGTCGCGCCGTTGGTCGGGGCGGTGGCCTCCACCCAGATGCGCCGGTGCAGGAAGGCCGGCGGCGGCAGCGGCACGATCCGGCCCCCGGGGGCCAGTTCGCTCCAGCGCACCGGCACCCCCTGGGTCCACAGGCGGCCGACCCGGCCGTGCTCTCCCGCGGTCCACAGTGCGGTCAGGTACGACCGCAGCGCCTCGTCGTCCACGAAGGACTCGGTGTCGGCCGGGTGGGACCGTACGTCGTTGAGGTGGACCCCGGGCGGCAACGGGGCACCGGGAGCCGCGCCGGCGGCCGCGACGGCCGCGAGGGTACGGGCCAGCTCCGCCGTCGTGCGGGCGGTGCAGGCCAGCCGGCAGGGCTGTTCGGCACGCCCGCTCCGCAGGGTGTACGCCAGGTCGCCGAGGTCGGTGCCGGGTCCCGGACCGCCGGTGTCGTCCAGCCAGGCCCCGAGCCGTCCGGCGGACGCGGCCAGGTGCGCCGTACTGGGGGCCCGCAGCAGGACCAGCACCGGTGCCCGGGCCGCGCCGCCGTCCGGGGCGGGCCGGCCCGCCCGCCTCCCCGCACCGTGCAGCACCGGGTCGTACGCCTCCAGCACGGCGTGCGTGTTCACCCCTCCGGCGCCGAAGGAACTGACCCCGGCGCGGCGCGGCACCGCACCGCCGCCCGGCCGGTCCGGCGCGGGCCAGGCGGAGTGCCCGGTCGTGAGGGCGAACGGCCCCGCGGAGAGGTCGAGCGCGGGATTGACCTCGTCGGCGTGCAGGGTCGGCAGCAGTTCGCCGTGGCGCAGTTGCAGCACCACCTTGGTCAGCGCGGCCAGGCCCGCCACGGACTCACCGTGTCCGATCTGCGACTTGACCGAGCCGAGCGCCACGGGGGCGGGGCCGCCCGCCCCGGCACGCCCGCCGAACACCCGCGTGAGCGCGGTGACCTCGATCGGGTCGCCCAGGTCCGTCCCGGTGCCGTGCGCCTCGATCAGGCCGACCGTCGCGGGGTCCACTCCGGCCCGCGTGAGCGCCCGGCGGATGACCCGCTCCTGCGCCTGCGGGCTCGGGGCGGTGTAGCCGTGACCGCGCCCGGCGTGGCCGACGGCGGTGCCGCGGACCACCGCGTACACCTGGTCACCGTCGGCGAGGGCCCGCTCCAGCGGCTTGACGACCACGGCGCCGACCCCCTCGCCCGGGCCGAAGCCGGTGCCCCCGCGTCCGAACGAGCGGCACCGCCCGTCCGGCGAGAGGAACCCGAACTCCTTCAGCAGCAGCAGCCGTGAGGGGTGAAGGTAGAGGTTGACGCCCGCCACCAGGGCCGCGGCGCACTCGCCCCGCTCGATGGCCTGCGCGGCGAGGTGCAGGGCCGTCAGGGAGGAGGAGCAGGCGGTGTCCACGGGCTGGCTGGGCCCCCGCAGGTCCAGCAGGTAGGAGATCCGGTTGGCGGTGCTCCAGTAGTGCCCGGCGGGGACGGTGCGGTTGCCCCGGTCCCAGGTCTCGATCCCCACCTTCTGGTAGTCGCTGGAGGTGATGCCGGCGAACACACCGACGCTGCGCGGTTCCCCGGTGTCGTCGCACAGGGCGTCCAGCCGTTCCCCGAGCGCCCCGGCGTCCTCGAGGGCCTCCACCGCCGTCTCCAGCAGCAGGCGTTCCTGCGGGTCCACCAGGGCCGACTCGTACGTGCTCAGCCCGAAGTAGTCCGCGTCGAAGTGGTCGATCCCGGTCAGGAAGTGGCCGCGTACGTCGTCGACGGCCGAACCCGGGCGCCAGCGGTCACGGGGGACCGGCCCGGAGGTGTCGCGGCCCTCGCGCAGGTTGGCGAGGAACGTCGTGAGGTCGGGCGCGCCGGGATAGCGGCCGCTCATGCCGACGACGGCCAGTGCGTCCGCGGACCGCCGTTCGCCGGGACCGGTGCGGAGTCCGGGCGCCGGGTCCTCCCGGGGGACCGGCATCCGGTCCTCCCCGGGAGCGGACACGGTGGCCGGAGCCGGAGCCGGAGCCGGAGCCGGAGCCGGAGCCGGAGCCGGAGCCGGAGCCGGGGCCGGGGGCGAAGGCGGGGTAGGAGGCGCGGTGGTGGCGGTGGCCGCCGGGAGGGGCGGCGGGAGGGGCGCCGGAGCGGGTCGGCCGGGCGCCCGGGGGCCGGGTGCCGGTGCCTCGCCGGTCCGGGGCCCGAGCAGCGTGGCCAGGTCGTCGAGGGAGGCCGCGGCGAAGATCTCCGGGGCGGAGACGCGCGCCACGCCCGCGGTGAGGGCGTCGGCGAGCGCCCGCAGCGTCAGCGAGTCGAAACCGAGGTCGTGCAGCGCGGCCCCCATGCGCACCGTCTGCGGCGGCATCCCGGTCACCTCCGAGACGACCCGGCGCACGCGGTCGGACACGTCCCCGCCGCCCGGGCCGGCGGACGCGGGCGGCGCGGCCGGCACAGGGGCGGCCGGTGCGGGCTCGGCGGACGGGGACACAGCGGGTGCGACCGGCGGGGAGGCCGGGGGGACCGCCGGGACGGGGGCGTGTGCACGCTCCCCGTGCGTGCCGTCCGCCTCCGGGCCCGAGGAGTCGAGTACCCGGAAGGCGTCCAGCGTCGCCTCCCAGGGCTCCCGTCGCCCGTGGTGCACGGCCACGACCGGGGGCGCGTCGGGCAGGGCCAGGAGCGCTTCCAGCGCGGTCAGTCCGGTCGCCATGGGCAGGGGCTCGGATCCCGTGCGCTCGCGCATGGTGGCGAGCACCGCGTCCGGCACGGACATCCCGCCGTCCCGCCACAGCGGCCAGCCCACCGAGAGGGTGCGCCCGGACCGTTCGCCCCGGGACACGGCCGCCCCGCGCGCCTCGGCGAAACCGTCGAGGAAGCCGTTGCCGGTCGCGTAGTCCGACTGACCGAGATTGCCCACGGTGCCCGACAGCGACGCGTACAGCACGAAGAGGTCCAGCGCGACGTCCGCGGTCGCGGCGTCCAGGGCGCGGACCCCGTCGGCCTTCGGCCCGATCACGGCGTGGGCGTCCTCGGGCCGCTTGCGGACGAGGTAGGCGTCGCGCAGCAGCCCGGCCGCGTGGAACACCCCGTGCAGGGCTCCCTCCGTGCCCAGGACGTTCGCGACCAGCGCCCGTACGGCCGCCGTGTCCGTGACGTCCACCGGTGCGTAGCGCGCCGAGGCGCCGAGGCCGGCGAGGGCGGCGCGGTCGGTGTCGGCGAGCGCCTCCAGCGGGCGCCGGCCGCACAGGACGACCCGGGCGCCGTGCCGTTCGACGAGGTGGCGGGCCGTCAGCAGGCCGAGGCCGCCGAGACCACCGGTGATCAGGTGGACGCCGCCGGTGCGGATCGGGAGGTCCGGACGGCCCGTCGTGCCCGGCGCGTCGATCCGGCGCAGCACACGGCTGAGCCGGCGGCCCGCCCGCAGGTCCACGATCCGGCCCGACCGGGCGTCGGGATCCGCGCACTCCCGGGCCAGCGGGGCCGCGCAGCCCGCGTCGAGCCGGTCCACCAGGACGACCCGGCCGGTCAGGCGCGGACTCTCGTGCGAGAGGCTCTGCACGAACCCGGCGGCGGCCAGTGCCGTCGAGGGGGCCTCGGCGGCCACCACCAGGTGCAGCGACCGCTTCCACAGCCCGGTCAGCACCTCGCGGACCGGACCGAACAGCGGAGCCCAGCAGGGCTGCGGGGCGTCGGCGGGCAGCGGGACCAGGACGGTCACCCGTTCGCCGCGCGCGTGGGCCGACGGCTCCGCCACCGCACGGACGGGCTCGCCGCCGGGTCCCACCGGCCGCACCGCCCCGGACCACTGCGGGGCGAGGGCCGCGAGCAGCCCGTCCGGTGCCCCGGAGGGGTGGACACCCTCCCGTACGGTCATCGCGTCCGTGACGACCAGCAGCGGTCCCGGCGCGTCCCCGGGCGCCGGCGGCGGCTCGGGCCGCCACCGGGGTACGTAGAGGCTGACGCCGTCCAGCGACCGGGCGGGCGGGCCCGCGGCCGGGGGAGCGGCGAGGCTTCCCGCGCCGGCGGCCGGACGCTCCGGACCGCCCGGCGCGCCACCGCCCTCGGTGCCGGTGCCGGTGGCGGTGGCGGCGAGGTCGGCGCCGTCCCTGCGGGCGGTGGCGACGGCGGTGGTGGTGGTCCCCGCGTCCTCCTCCACCCAGTAGCGCCGCGCGGACGGCACCGAACCGGGCAGCGCGGCCCTTCGGCCGAGGCCCGGCGGGAACACCCGGTGCCAGTCGACGGGGCGCCGGTGGGTCCAGAGCCGGCCGAGGGCCAGCAGGTCGTCACGGGCGGCCGGGCCGGAGGCGGCAAGCCGTGCGTAGAGCTGCTCCGGCGACGGCTCCCGGTCCGGCGCGGGGCGGCCGCCGGGGTCGCCCGGGTCCGTGACCGTCCACGGCCCCGCCGTCCGCCCGTCGGCGAACGCGGCCAGTGCCGCGGCCAGTTCGTGCCGGTCCTCGGCCACCACGGCCAGCCGCCGTTCCCGGTGGACCCGGCCGTGGGCGAGCGTACGGGCCACGTCGTGCACCGTCAGGTCCGCGTCCGCGTCCGGGCCGGCCAGCCAGTCGGCGAGCGCCCGGGCCTCGGCGGTGAGCAGCTCCGGACCGCGCGCGGAGAGCACGACGAGCACCGCCCCGGTGCCCTCGCCGGCACGGCGCGCCGGGGGTGCCTCCACCACGACGTGCGCGTTGGTCCCGCTCAGTCCGAACGAGCTGACGGCCGCCCGCCAGGGCCGCCCCGTCACGGGAGGCAGGCCGACGGGCCGGCCGACCGGCCGGAACGGTCCCTGGCCGAACGGGATGCGCGGGTTGGGCTCGGTGAAGTGCGGGGTGGCCGGGACCCGCCCCGAGACGACCACCTCCATCGCCTTGAACAGTCCGGCCAGCCCCGCCGCCGCCGAGCTGTGCCCCACGTTGCCCTTCACCGACCCCACCGGAACGTGTCCGGCGGCCGGCGTGACGCCGGCGAAGGCGTCGTTCAGGGCGGAGATCTCCAAGGGGTCGCCCAGGGGGGTGCCGGTGCCGTGGCACTCGACGTAGTCGATCGTCGAGGCGTCGATCCCGAACCGGCGGTAGGTGTCCCGGACGAGTGCCGTCTGGGCGCGGGGAGAGGGCGCGGTCAGCCCGTTGCTCGCGCCGTCGTGGTTGATGCCGGAGGCCCTGATCACGAGCTGGACGGGGTCACCGTCGGCCAGCGCCCGGCGCAGCGGCTTGAGGAGGACCACGGCACTGCCCTCACCGGGCACGAAGCCGTCCGCCGCCGCGTCGAAGGGGCGGCACCGGCCGGTGGGGGACAGCATCCCCGCCTTGCTCATGTAGATGTACGGCAACTCGGTGGTGTAGAGGGTGACCCCGCCGGCCAGCATCATGTCCGCCTCGCCCAGCCACAGGGCCTGGCACGCCTGGTGCAGGGCGACGAGGGAGCTGGAGCACGCGGTGTCCACGGCGGCGACGGGGCCGGCGAGGTCGAGCAGGTAGGCGACCCGGGCCGCGAGGATCGACTGGGAGTTGCCCTGCATCACCTGCGGCAGCCGGGAGTGCGGGCTGGAGCGCTCGATCCGGTGGGCGTAGTCGTTGAGCATCACGCCCGCGTACACGCCGCAGCGCGTCCCGGCCAGGTCCGGCGGCGCGTACCCCGCGTTTTCCACCGCCCGCCAGCACTCCTGGAGGAACAGCCTGGCCTGCGGGTCGGCGAGTTCGGCCTCGCGCGGGGTCATCCGGAACAGTTCCGCGTCGAAGCCGGCGGCGTCCTCCAGCATGCCGCCCCAGCGGGAGAGCGACCGGCCGGGCGCGGCCGGGTCCGGGTCGTACCAGCGCTGGACGGGCCAGCGGTCCGGCAGCACCTCGCCCACGGTGTCCAGGCCCTCGCGGACCACGCGCCGGAACGCGTCGAGCCCGTCGGCGCCCGGGAACCTGGCACCGCACCCGATGACGGCGATCGGCTCGGGCGTCCCGGGCACGTCGCCGCGGGGGGCCGGACCGGCCGGCTCGGGGGAGGGGGGCAGGGGTGCGGCGCCCGCTTCCGGCGCGGCCACCGGTGTCGGCGCGGCCCTCGGTGTCGGCGCGGCCTCCGGTGCCGGCGGGCCCGCCGGTGGGGCGGTCAGCAGGGCCAGGACCTCGTGCTTGGACAGCTCGCCGGCGGTGAACCGGCCCAGGATCTCCCGTGTGCCTGTACCGGACGGCTCGCTCATACCGGACGGCTTCCTCTCGTCGTCGTGGGTCATCGGCTCGCCTCCAGCAGCGAGACGGCTTCCTCCAGGCCGATGCCGCCGCTCGCCAGCGCGTCGAGCACGGCGTCGGGTGAGCCCGCCCCGGCCTCCGGCGCGGGCGGGACCGAGGCGGCGAGATGCCGGGCGAGCCGGTCGGCGGTGGTGTGTTCGTAGAGGGCCCGCACCTCCAGGGTGAGATCCAGCCGTTCGCGCAGGGCCACGGTCAGTTCCTCCGTCAGCAGCGAGTCGAGGCCCATCTCCTCGAACGGGCGGTCGGCGCCGATCGCGTCGGGGTCCTCGTAGAGCACCGCGCCGAGGATGTCCAGGAGTGTCTCCCTGATCCGGTCGACGCGGGGACCCGAGCCGGGCTCCCCGCTCGGGGCCGGGACCGGGACCTGCGCCGCGACCGGTGCCGTAGTCGCGACCGGGTCCGGAGTCGGTGCCGGCGTCGCCACCGGGGCCGGAGGCGGGGTCGTCGTCGCCACCGGGGTCGGCGCCGCGACCGGGGCCGGGGCGGGCGCCGGGGCCTGCGCCTCGGCGGGCGGTGTGTCCGGTGCCGGCCGCGGTGCGCGCCCGAAGTCCCTCAGGTCGCCCCGCACCAGGACCCCGGCGTCCGTGTCCCCCCGCGATCCCGCGGCGTCGTCCAGCCGCTGGAGCTGGTTGTCGTACCAGCAGCGGATGCGCTCGAACGGATACGGCGGCAGCGTGACGCGTCGCCCCCGCCCCGCCGCACCGCACAGCTCCACGAGGTCCGCCCGGTCTCCGCGCAGCCAGGCCCCGGCCGCCGGTTCCTGCTCCCCGGTGTCGGGAGCGCCGCCCCGCGACTCGATCCGGGCCAGCCCGGCCAGCAGCTCCTCCTCGTCGCGATGGTGCACCGCGGCCCGCGTGCCCAACTGCGTCCGGCCGACGGCCAGGGTGTACGTCACGTCGGCGCGGGCCGGCGGGGTGCCCTCCGCCCGCGCCCGCACCAGGTACCGGCGCAGCCGCCCGGCCAGCTCGGCGAGGGCGGCCGGGGTACGGGCCGACAGGAACGCCACCAGCGGCCGGCCGTCGTCGGCCGGCGCCGCACCGCGTCGCGGCCCTTCCTCGACCACCACGTGGGCGTTGCTCCCGCCCGCGCCGAACGAGCTGATCCCCGCCCGCAGCGGCGCTGTCGGACCGTCCGCCCTGGCCGGTTCCCAGGCGGCGACCCGCCGCTGCACCGTGAACGGGGTCGCGGCGAAGTCGATCTCCGGGTTGGGCGGGTCCGCGTGCAGGGACGGCACCAGCGTCCGGTGCCGGAACTGGAGCAGGACCTTGGCGAACGCGGCCATCCCGGCCGCCGACTCCAGGTGTCCGACGTTCGACTTCACCGAGCCGATCGGACAGCGCGGGTCCCGGCCCCGCGCGTCCGCCCCGGCGACGCGACCGTCGCGGCCGAACGCGGAGGCCAGGCCGCGTATCTCCAGCGGGTCGCCGAGCGCGGTGCCCGTGCCGTGCGCCTCCACGTAGTCGAGGTCCCACGCGGACAGGCCGGCGTCGGCGAGCGCCCGGCCCACCAGGTTGGCCTGGGCGCGCGGGTTGGGCACGGTGTAACCGTTGGTGCGGCCGCCGTGGTTCACGGCACTGCCGCGGATCACCGCGTGGATCTGGTCGCCGTCCCGAAGGGCGGCCGCCAGCGGTTTGAGGACGACGGTCGCCACCCCCTCGCCGGGCACGTAGCCGTCGCCGCCGGCACCGAAGCTGCGGCAGCGTCCGTCACTGGACAGGAACCGCCCCTGACTGAGCATCAGGTACTTGTTCGGGTGGACCGTCACGTTGACGGCGCCCGCCAGGGCGACCGCGCAGTCACCCGCGAGCAGCGCCCGGCACGCCGAGTGCAGCGAGCTGAGCCCCGACGAGCAGGCGGTGTCCAGGGCGATGCTGGGACCCTCGAAGCCGAAGAAGTACGAGACCCGGTTGGCGATGCACCAGAAGGCGCTGTTGGCATGCGCCGGATTGCCGCGCAGCCGCTCCTCGCCCTCGTGCACCTGGTACTCGCTGTACATGGCGCCGACGTACACGCCGACGTCCCGGGGGCGGTGCGGGTCGTCGTCGGGGGCGAGGGAGGACGGGGTGTACCCGGCGTCCTCCATCGCCGCCCAACAGCTCTCCAGGAAGAGCCGGGCCTGCGGGTCGACGGTGCCGGCCTCCCGCGCCGAGATGTTGAACAGCGGGGCGTCGAAACGGTCGATGCCGTCGAGGAACCCGCCCCACTTCGCGTACGACGTGTTCGGGCGGTCGCGCTCGGGACGGAAGAACCCCTCGAGCGGCCAGCGGTCCGCCGGTATCTCGGTGACGCAGTCCCGGCCGTCCAGGAGGTTGCGCCAGAACGCGTCCAGGTCGTCGGCCTGCGGGAAGCGGCCCGCGATCCCGATGACGGCGACGGCTCCGTCGTCCCCGGCGGTCGTGTCGGGCCCGGCGGCCGCGTCGTGCTCCGGATCGCCGTCCTGCGCCTGCGCCTGTGCCGGGGTCGGGGCCGAGGCCTGGGCCTGGGCCGAGGGCAGAGGCTTGGCGGGGCCGTCGGGCGGGGGCGCCGCCTGCTCGTCCGGGCCGGGTGCGGCGGCCTGCTCCAGCCGGCTCTCCGCTCCCTCGGCGCGCAGGTGGGCGACGATCTCCGCGGCGCTGCGGCATTCGAAGAGCAGGGTGCGCGGCAGGCGCCCGAACCGTTCGGAGAGCCGTTCCACGGCGCGGATACCGGTCAGGGAGTCGACCCCGAGATCGTCGAAGAGCGTGTCCGCCGTCACCGCCCGCAGCGGATGGCCCGTCACCTCGGCCAGCACCTCGCGGACCACGACGATCAGCGGGTCGCGCGCGGCGGTGCCGTCACCGGCGTCGTCGCGGACGGGCGGCGTGACGGCGGTGGTGCCCTCACCCCCGCCCGCGCCGTCCTGACCGGTGCCGGTGCCGGTGCCGGTGCCGGTGCCGGTGTGGGTGTGGATGCCGGTGTCGGTGTCGGTGTCCGTGCCGGTGTCGGCGTCCGGGCCCGGGAGGAACCACGCCGACGGGCCGGCCGGGTCGCCGTAGAAGACCAGCGGGCACACCGGTCCGTCCGGGTCGGCGCGCAGCAGCGTCTCCAGGACGTCGAGTCCGGCCCGCGTCGGCAGCGGCACGGCTCCCGAGGGGGCGAGCAGCTCGGTCGGGTCGACGGGCGTCGTCATGCCCCCGTCGGCCCAGTACGGCCAGGCGACGGACAGCGTGCGGCCGGTTCGGGTGCCGGCCCGCACGGCGGCGGCCCGGTCCACGGCGATCCGGTCCATCGCCGCGTTGGCGAAGGCGTAGTCGGCCTGTCCCTCGCTGCCCACGGCGGCGGAGACGGAGGAGTACGCCACGAAGAAGTCGAGGTCGAACCCGGCCGTCGCGGCGTCGAGCGCGACCGTGCCCCGCACCTTGGGCCCGGCCACCGCCATGGCCGCCTCCGGGTCCTTGGTCAGCAGGAAGCCGTCGCGCAGGAAGCCCGCGCAGTGGAACACCCCGTGCGGCGCGCGCCCCTCGGCCGTCAGCCGGGCCGCGACCGCTTCGAGGGCGGCGGCGTCGGTGGTGTCCGCGACCACGTGCTCCACCGATCCGCCGGTACGGGCGGCCAGCGCGCGCAGCCGCTCCCAGGCGGGGTCGTCCGGGGCCCGGTCCCGGCGACCGGTGAGGAGCACCTCGGCCCGGTACGAGGCGAGCAGGTGTTCCGCGAGCAGAGCCGCGAGCCGGCCGTGCCCGTTGATCCAGTACCGCCCCCGTTCACGCAACCCGGGGCCGCCTCCCGCGCGCGGGGTGGCGGGCCGGAGCACCGGGGTGCGGCGACCGCCGTCGGAGCCGACGAGCACCAGGCGGGTGCCGGGCGCGGGAGTGGCGGCCTCGGCGGCCAGGACGGCGGCCGTCCGGTCGTCCGGGAACCCGTCGGGCAGCCCCACCGGACACAGGTCGAAGCGCGGGTTCTCCCGGGCCAGGGAGCGGCCGAGCGCGGCGAGTCCGGCACCGACCGCCCCGTGCCCCGGGTCGCCGGACCGGTAGGGGACGCGCAGCACGGCCCCGGTCCGGGCCAGAGGCCGCAGCAGTTCGCGCAGCAGGGCCACGGCCTCGCGCAGGCGGTCCCCCGCGGTGTCCGGGCCGACGGCGGCCGCCGCGTGGACGCCCAGCCAGACGACGACCGGACGGTCCGGGGAGGCGGCACCGCCGTCGGCCGCGCCGGCCGTCGCCGCCGCGATCCTGCGGCCGGCCAGTGCGGCGTCGCCCTCCGGCAGGTCGGTCGCGGGGCCGAGGTGCCGGACCACCGCGTCCCGCAGCGAAGGGGCGCCGCCGAGCACGAACAGCGGCCCCGCCGCCACCGGGGAGCCGGTCCGCCGCGCGGGCGGCAGCGGGACGTCGACCGGGGCGAGCACCCGTACGGCAGGGCCGTCACCGCCCGACTCGCCGCCCGCCGGCACGGTGGGCCTCAGCGCCAGACCCCTCAGCTCCGCGCACGTCCCGCCGTCCGGGTCGTACAGGGTGATGTCGAACTTGCGGACGCGCGCGCCGCCGCCCGCCAGCCGCTGCGGCCTGGCGTGCGCGACCACCTCGGTCGGCAACGGCCCGAAGACGTCGAGGCGTTCCACGGCGAAGGGCAGGTAGCGCTCGCTCGCACCGCCGCCGTGCGCGAGGAAGCCCATCACCGTCTGCAGGGCGCCGTCCAGCAGGGCCGGCGGCAGCACCGCCCCGGCCGGTCCGTCCGCCGTTCCCGAGCGGATGCGCGCCACGACATCCCGCTCGCCGAAGGAGAACTCGGTGACGACCCGGTACAGCGGGCCGTAGTGCACCGCGTGCCGGTCGAACAGCGCGTACAGGTCGGCCGGGGCCAGCGAGGACGGACACCGCTCGCGGAGCGCGGCGAGGTCGGCGGCCGGGGGCGGTGCGGGCGGTGCCGCCGGGTCCGCCGGTGCCGGCACGCGCGCGGTCACGTGGTCGCGGCGGTCCGAAGGCCCGGCGTCGGCGGACGGCGGCGCGGAGGTCACGGTGACGGTCAGCGCGGTCTCGTCGCCGCTCACCTCGGCGCGCAGCACCAGGGGCCCGTCGGCCTCGGCAGGCTGCCGGAAGGTGAGGTCCTCCAGCCGGTGCGGCCGCGCACCCGCCGCCGCGGCGGACGCGGCCCGCACGAACTCCATGGACGCGGCGGCGGGCAGGACCGGCCTGCCTCCCACCACGTGGTCGGCCAGCAGCGGTTCGCCCGGGTCGAGATCCCGCTCGAAGGAGACTCCGCGCAGTGTGGAGGTGTTGCGCTGCACCATGCCGCGGGGGCCCTCCGTCCGGCGCCCGGCCGGGTCGGCCGGGCTGGCGGGGTCGGCCGGGTCGTTCCGGGGGGCGCCCAGGGGCCAGCTGCGGCTGTGGTCGAAGGGGTAGCCGGGCAGCCGCGCCCGCCGGGGCCGGCCGGTGTCCGGGCCGGTCCGCGGCACGTCGTCGCTCTCGCCCGCCTCCCACGCCCGCGCCGCACGCTCCAGGGCGGTGGCTGGTGCGTCCGCGGCGTCGTCCGCCGCGCGTGCGCGCAGGGCCCGTGCCGCCTCCGTCACGTCCCGGGCCACCACGGCCAGGCGGCAGGGCAGTCTGCCGCGCCCCTCGCGGAGCGTGCGGGCCACCGCGTCGAGGGAGTCGGTGTGGTCCTGGCTCTCCAGGTGCGCGGCGAGCCGCTCGGCGGACGCCCGCAGCGCCTCGGGGGTCCGCGCCGACAGGACCAGGGGCACCGGCGCGGCGACGGGTTCCGGGTCCCGCGCCGGGAGCGGGGGTGCCTGCTCCAGGACGACGTGCGCGTTGGTGCCGCCGATGCCGAAGGAGCTGACGGCAGCCCGCCGGAGCCCCTCGGGCACCGGCCAGGACTGGGGCGTCCGGGGCACGAAGAAGCGGCTCGTGGCCAGGCCGAGCAGGGGGTTGGGGGTCTCGTAGCCGTACTGGGGCGGGACGATGCCCTTCTCGAGGGCGAGGACGCACTTGAGGAGCCCGGCGAGGCCGGCGGCCGTGTTGAGGTGCCCCACCACCGACTTGGCGGACCCCAGGGCGCAGGGGACCGCACCCGGACCGTCGCCGTACGCCTCGCGGAGGGCGGAGAACTCCACCGGGTCGCCGAGGGGCGTGCCGGTGCCGTGGGCCTCCACGAGGCCCACCGTGCCGGGAGCCACCGCTCCGACGGCGAGGGCCTCGCTGAGGGCGGCGGCCTGGCCCGCGGGGGAGGGGGCCTGGTAGTCCTGGCGGTCCGCGCCGTCGTTGTTGACGGCGGTCCCGCGGACCACGGCCCGCACCGGGTCGCCGTCGCGCAGCGCGTCGGCGAGGCGGCGCAGCACCACCACGCCGCCGCCGTTGCCGAAGACCGTGCCGTCGGCGCGTGCGTCGAAGGGGCGGCAGACACCGCTGGGGGACAGGATCATGCCGGGGGAGGACGGGTAGCCCGCCTGCGGGAGGTGCAGCGACACCGCGCCGACGAGGGCGGTGTCGCACTCCTCGCCCAGCAGGCTCTCCACGGCCAGGTGGACACCGACCAGCGAACTGGAGCACGCCGTCTGCACGGTGAGCGCCGGCCCGGTCAGGCCCAGGCGGTGGGCGATCCGGGTGGCGGTGAAGTCACGGTCGGCCGAGGAGAAGCGGGCCATGCCCGTCGCGTCGAGGTCCGTGATGCCCACCGGCGGCAGCGTCGGCCGGGCGGAGGAGGTGAACACCCCGGTGGTGCCCGGGGTGTTGCCGGGAGCCAGCCCGGCGTCCTCCAGGGCGGCCCACGCCAGTTCGAGGAGGACCCGCTGCTGCGGGTCGAGCCATTCGGCCTGCCGCGGGTTGAAGCCGAACAGCTCCGCGTCGAAGCGGTCCGCGTCGGACAGCGGGCTGCCCGCGGGCACGAACCCGGGGCGCTCCAGGCGCGCGGGTTCGTGGCCGAGGGCGAGCAGCTCCTCGCGCCCGTGGCTTCGCACCGCCGTCTCCCCGCGGACCAGCAGGTCCCAGTAGGCGGCGGGCGAGGACAGCGGACCGAGGCGGCACGACGCCCCCACGACCGCGACGGCGGTGGGGTCGTCCACGGCCGGTGACGTCTCCTGCTGAACGAAGGACATGGTCATCCTGCTTCCGTGACTGCGCTGCGAAAGGACCGCCTGCGGGCCCGGCGGAGCGCCTGCGGGGACAGCTCCCGGGTGACGGGCCGCCGGACGGCGGGTTCCTGCGGTTCGGCCGGGTCCGCCGCCTCGCCCGGGAGCGCGCCGGGGGCCGGCGGCCTTTCGGGGTCCGGGGGTGCCGGAGCGGCCCCCGGTTCCGGCCGGGCGGTGGCCGGCCGCGGCTCGGCGGTGTGCCCGGCGGCCAGGCGTTCCGCCACGAGGGCCGCCTGAGCGGCCGGTGTCGGGTGGGAGAAGAGGTCGCCCATCTCCAGGCGGGCGGCCGGGAACCGGGCCGAGAGGCGGGCGAACAGGGTGCCCAGGAGGACCGAGTTGCCCCCCGCCGCGAAGAACGTCAGGTCCCGGTCCACCTCGTCCACGCCGAGCAGCTCCCGCCACTCCTGCGCGATCCGCCGTCCGGCGTCCTCCGGGCCGTCCCCGGGGCCGATTTCGACAGGGTCGGCCGGGGACGCCGCGCGACCGGCCGGGGTGGCAGGCCCGGTGGCCGACCCGATGGCAGGTCCGGTGGCCGAGCCGGTGACCGGCCCGGCGGCCAGCTCGGAGGCCAGGGCGGACCGGTCCGTCTTGCCGTTGGGTGTACGGGGGAGCCGCGCCCGCACCACGTACTCCTGCGGCCGCATCCACTCGGGCAGGCGGCACGCCGCGAACCCGGCCAGGTCCGCCGGGTCCGGGTCCGCACCGCCCGCCCGGGGCACCACGACCGCCACCAGGCGCGCGGCCGCACCGTCCCCCCGGACCAGGACCACGGCGCGTCCCGTCCCCGGGTGCTCGCCGAGGACCGTCTCGACCTCGCCCAGTTCGAGCCGGTGGCCGCGGATCTTCACCTGGGTGTCCGCGCGGCCCACGAAGCGCAGGGAGCCGTCGGACGCACGCCTGACCAGGTCGCCGGTACGGAACCACCGTCCACCGAGCCCCGGAGCCAGCGGGTGCCCGGTGAACCGCCGCGCGGTCTGCTCCGGCAGCCCCCAGTACCCGAGGGCGACCGCGGGGCCGCCGATCCACAGTTCACCCGTGTCGCCGTCCGCCGCGACCGCCGGCCGGCCGTCCGGCCCCGGCACGGTGACGGCCAGGGCGGTGGCGCCCACCGGCTCGCCGAGGACCACCGGCCCCTCGGCGGACAGCTCGGCCGCGGTCGACCAGATGGTGGCCTCGGTCGGCCCGTACACGTTCCACAGCGAGCCCACCCGGGCGGCCAGCGCGCGGGCGAGCTGCGGCGGCAGCGGTTCGCCGCCGCACAGGGCCGTGAGCCCCGGCCGTCCCGGCCAGCCGCCGTCCAGCAGGAGCTGCCAGCCACTGGGCGTGGCCTGGAGCACCGTGATCCCCTCGGCCTCCAGGACCCGGTCCAGCCGGGTGGCGTCCCGCACGGTGTCGCGGTCCGCCACCACGACGCGGCCGCCCCCGCAGGCCAGGGGGAGGAAGAGCTCCAGCACCGAGATGTCGAAGCTCGCCGTGGTGACCGCCAGCAGCCGGTCCCGCGCCCCCCAGCCCAGCAGCGTCCGGAACGCGTCCAGTGTGTGCAGGACGCTGCGGTGGCTGACGGCCACTCCCTTGGGCCGCCCGGTGCTGCCGGACGTGAACATGAGGTACGCGGGAGCGCCGGGGTCGGTGGGCTCGTCGCCACCCGCTTCCGCACCGGCGTCCGGCGGCCCGTCGGAGAGCTCGTCGAGCAGCACGGTGCGCACCCCGGCGTCCGCCAGGTGCCCGGCCTCCGACCGCTCGGTCACCGCGACCGCGCACCCCGCGTCCGCCAGGACGTTCCGGATGCGCTCGGCCGGGTAGGACGCGTCGAGCGGCACGTACGGGCACCCGGCCCGCAGGACGCCCAGCAGCGCCACCGGGAGGCGGGCGCTGCGGCCCACGAGCACGGCGACCGGCTCGCCCGGCCGCGCACCGGCCGCGCGCACCGCCCGGGCCAGGGCCGCGGTACGCCGGTCCGCCTCGGCGTAGGTCAGGGTGGCGCCCGACGTGTCGCGCACCGCCACCTCGTCCGGACACCGCCGGACCAGGGCGCGGAAGCGTCCGGGCACCGTCAGCGCACCGGGCCGCAGCAGGTCGCCGGCCGGGGCGTCGAGGTCGTCGGCGAGCGCCGCGGCCAGGACGAACCAGGTGTCCGTGAACGCGTCGAGTTCCGAGGACGTCAGCGCGGTGCGGCGGCGGTTGGCGAGGATCTCCACGCCGTCGGCCGTGTCGGTCAGTTCCAGTCCCAGGTCCCAGTGGCCGCCCTGGCTCCGGATGAAGATCCGTTCCGCCAGCGGGCCGGGACCGGCGCCGGGCGGGCGCGGCCAGTTCTGGTAGGCGAAGGTCAGGGTGGGCACCGCCGGGTCGCCGCCGGCGTCCCGGCACAGCCCGGCGGCGGCCGGATAGGGCAGGTCGGCCAGCGCCTGCGCCGAACGCACCTCCTCGTGCAGCTCGGTGAGCCAGTGGCGCAGCGACCGACCGGGGTCGGGCCGCAGGCGGACCACCACGGAGTTGACGAAGTGCCCGACGGTCCGGTCGTACTCGGGGCCCGGGCGCCCGTAGGTGGGCACCGAGACGAGGAAGGAGGTCCGGCCGGTGACCGAGGCGACGGTGAGGGCGTAGGCGGCGAGCTGGACGGTGAAGTCGCTGACCCCGGCCGCCCTGGCGGCGGCGCGCAGGCGGTCGCGCAGCGCGCCCGGCATGCGGTACTCGCGGTGTCCGGCCGCCCAGGGGTCCGCGTCGGGCGTGCCGCCGGGGAAGCGTGGAGCCTCGGGCACCGTGCGCAGCCGTTCCCGCCAGGCCCGCCCCGCCTCCTCGCGGCGCGCCGTGTCCGTCTCCTCCAGGGAGAGGAACCGGCCGAACGAGGCCGCGGCGGAGGCCGGCTCCGGCACCGCGCCGTCCGGCGCCGGGCGCTCCAGCAACGCGCTCAGGTCCTCGGCGAGCAGCTCCACCGACCGGCCGTCCGCGACCAGGTGGTGCACCGTCAGCTGGAGCACGTCACGGCCCGAGCCGTCGTCCCACAGCACGGCGCGCACGGCGGGTCCGGTCTCCAGCGGCAGTCGCCGGGCCGCCTCGTCGCGCAGGGCGTCGAACAGCTCCTCGGGGGGCACGCCCCGGAGGTTCCACACCCCGGCGTCCGCGGTCACCGGCAGCAGACGGAGGGATCCGCCCTCGGGGCCGACGCGCCGGGCGAGCGCAGGATGACGGGTGAGCAGAGCGGCCACGGCAGCCGCGGCCGCGTCCCGGTCCTGGTCCGCCGGGAGCCGCCAGGCCACCGACAGGTTGTAGGGGGCGTGGGGCCGGGCCGCGTACTCCGCGGCCCACAGGGGCATCTGGCGCTCCGTCACCGGCCAGTGGTCCGCGGTGCCGGGGTCCGGCGCCGTGCGGTCCGCCGTGCGGTCGTCCGCGGTGCCGGGGTCCGGCGCCGTGCCGTCCGCCGTGCGGTGCGCCGTGCCGTGGTCCGTCGTGACGTACGTCGCCGTCTCCGGCGGGCCGGGCGGTCGTGCGGGGGCGGCGGCCCGCGCCAGGGCGTCGCCGTGGGTGGCGAGCAGACCCTCGGCGAGTTCGGCGATGCTGTCGTGGTCGTACAGGGTGCTGCGCGGCAGCCGGCCGAGGGAGTTCTCCAGGGTCCGTCCGAGCCGCGTCAGGGCGATGGAGTCCACCCCGAGCGCGGTGAGTTGGGCGTCCGGCGCGAGGTCGTCCACGGGCAGGCCGGTCACCGCGCGGACCTGCTCGGTCAGCCATCGGACCGCCGCGGCGCGGAGATCCTCGGCGCCCCGGGGCGGGGCACCGGCCGCGGCGGCAGCCGGTGGTGCGGTGCCGGCGGTCGGGGAGGGGCGGGGGTCCGGGGTGGTGCCGGCGGCCGGCGTGGGGCCGGGGTCCGGCGTGGGGCCGGGGTCCCGGAGGACGCCGGTCTCCGGGGCGGAGCCGGTGGTGCGGGCGCCGGTCGCCCGGGCCCAGCGGCCGAGGTCGCCGTGGGCGAGGACGGCGTGCGCCGCCGTCGCGCCGGGCGCGAGCAGCCGCCACAGCTCCTCGGCGGCCTCCGTGACGGGCAGGGCCTCCAGTCCGTAGGTGTCGCGCAGGAAGTCGAGCGTCGCGGCGGGCGGACGCATCCCGCCGCCGGTCAGCGCCGGCCAGCCCACGGCGAGGGTGCGGCCCGGCCTGTCCCCGGCCGCCACCCGCAGGGCCCGGGCCTCGGCGAAGCCGTCGAGGAAGCCGTTGGCGAAGGCGTAGTCCGCCTGCCCCTGGTTGCCGACGTGGACGGCCACCGACGACGCCAGGACGAAGAAGTCCAGCGGGTGACGGGCCAGTGCGGCGTCCAGCGCGGCGGCGCCCAGCAGTTTCACCCGGCAGACCTCGTCCACCGCCTCGGCCGTCTTGGTGCGCAGGAACCCGTCGCGCAGCACCCCCGCCAGACACACCACGCCGTTGAGCCGCAGGCCCCGGGAGTCCAGTTCGGCGGCGAGAGCGGCCACCGCTCCGGGATCGGTGACGTCGCACGGCAGGGTGACGACCCGGTCGTCCGGCCCGGTACCGGGCGCGCCGGGCGCCGGGGTGACCGGCGCGCGCCGCCCGGCGACCACCACGCGCGCCTGCGGCGCCCGGCGGAGGATCGACGCGGTGACGGCCCGGCCGAGCCCGCCCGTACCGCCCACCACGAGGTAGCAGCCGTCGGCCCGCAGCTCCGACGGGCGCCGGGACCGCGGCAACCGCTCCAGCGCGGCGGCCAGGCGGGCGCCGCCGGACGTCAGGCGCACCCACGGGAGAGGCGCGGACCGGGCCAGCTCGGCGCGGACCGAGGCGGCCGCGTCCCCGGGCGCGTGCGCGCTCCACGGACGGTCCACCGAGACCAGCCCGATGCCGAAACGGCCGGTCTCGCCCGCGGCCGTGCGCACCAGACCGTGCAGCGCGTGCTGCGCCGCCTGCGCCGCGCCGGTACCGGCGCACGCCACCAGGCGAACCTGCGCTCCGGGCGGCCGGCGGCCGGCGACGAGCGCGCGCAGCGCCGCGAAGACCGGCAGGGCCACCGTCGCGGCGAACCGCTCGTAGCCGCCGGAGGCCTCGGAGGGGCTGTCCCACAGGCGGTCGCCGTCGGGCGCCAACTCCTCCTGGTCCAGGAGCAGGAGGGCGTCCGCGTCGTCGTCGAGCCGGGCGAGGGCCGCGTCGAGGGCGGCACGGGCGGCCGCGGGGTCGGCGGGGGGAAGGGCGTCCCAGGTCAGGGTCGCGCCGGCCAGGTCCGCCAGGGCGCCGCCGAGGGGGCCCCGGCCGCCGACGACCAGCAGACCACGGCGGCCGGGCACCGGCGGCGGCTCGGCCGCGGAGGACCACGTCAGGGCGTACGCGGCGGTGCGTTCGCCGTCGCCGTCGAGGACAGGCGGGCGTCCCGTGCCGTCCGTCGCGGGGCCGGGGCGCGACACTGCGGCCGGGGGCGGGGTCAGGGCGTCCGCGCGCAGCAGGAATCCCTCGACGTCGGCGACCGGGGCCCCGGTGGGGTCGACGAGCCGCAGATCCAGGACGTGCGTGCCGCGCGGGCCAGCGGCGCGTGCCGGACGCACATGGACGTACACCGGGCCGACGGCGGGGCGGTGGACCCTGAACCGGTCGACGGACAGGGGATGCAGCCGTTCCCTCGGCGGCTGCCCGTCCGTAGCCATGACCGCGTAGCCGGCCGCCTGGAAGGCGCCGTCCAGCACGGCCGGGTGCAGCACCGGCCGCCCGGCGGGTGCGGCCGGGCCGTCGGCGTCGATCCGGGCCAGGACCTCGGCGCCGCGGCGGACCACGTCGGTGACGCGCCGGTAGCCGGGGCCGTAGGCGAAACCGTGGGCGGACAGCACCCGGTAGAAGGCGTCGGCGGAGCCGGTGCCGGCGCCGGCCAGCGCCGCGTCCAGCCGCTCCGGCAGGTAGGCGAGCAGACCGGCGAAGGCATCGGGGTCCGTCCCGTCCCGCGGTTCCCGGGCGACGGAGCCGCGCACCACGGCCGTGTCCGCGCAGCGGACGGCGAAGGGGAGCCGGTCCCCGGGCGCCGGCCCGTCGCCCCGCGGCCCGTCCTCGAACACCACGTCGGCGCCCGCGTCGGTGCCCCGCCAGGGGCTGGCGAAGGTGACGTCCTCGACGGCCACGGCGTACGGATCGGTCCCCCGGGCCAGCAGCGACTCGCACACGGTCTCCAGGGCGAGCGCGGCCGGGACCAGAGGGGCGCCGTCGACCACGTGGTCCGTCACCCACGGATGTCCCTCGGGCAGGCCGACCCGCACCGTGTCGCCGGCCGGCGCGGCCGTCACCACGGGCAGCAGCCGGCCGGTCCGCAGCGGCAGCACGGCGGCCTCCAACGCGCCGGCCGGGGGCCCGGCCACCCGGTGCCGCCGCCCCGCGAAGGGAGTGGTGGGCAGGGCGACCCTGCGGTACGGGGCGGCCTCCACCGTGTCCCACGCGCTCGCTCCCGACGCCACCCAGGCACGGGCCACGCGCGGCGCCTCCCCGTCGGGCGTGTCCGCCCACCCGGACCCGTCCGAGCCCGGCTCCGGCTCCGGCTCCGGTGAGAGGCCGTCACCGCCGGCGACGACCAGCGCGGGGTGGTGTTCCCCGGCTGCCAGCGCCCGCAGCGCGGCGCGGGCCGTGCCGACGTCCTCGGGTCCCGCGCAGAGCACCGCGGCCCGGCACGGCCACTCGTCGCGCCCCTCGCGCAGGGTGCCGGCCACGTCGGCCAGGGACACCGGGCCCGTCAGCGTCTCGCCGGAGCCGTCGAGCAGGGCGGCCAGGCGGTCCGCGACACGGGCGAGGCGCCCGGGGTCGGGGGCGCCCACCGGGAGGACGAGCGGCCCCGAGGCCGGGTCGGGCGCGGGCCGGTGACCGGTGAACTCCTCGACCACCACGTGCGCGTTGGACCCGCCCGCGCCGAAGGAGCTGACGGCCGCGCGCCGCACGTCCGGGGCGCCCTCGCCCGCGGACCACCGCTCCTCGTCGTGCTGCACCCGCAGCGGGCCGCCGGCCAGTTCGAGGCGGTCGTTCTCCGGACGGGCGTGCAGGCTCGGCACCAGCTTCCGGTGCCGCAGTTGCAGGATGGCCTTGGTCAGCCCGGCCACGCCGGCCACCGCTTCGCCGTGCCCGATGTTCGACTTCACCGAGCCGATCCGCACGGAACCGGGGCGCACCGCGGGATCGGTCCCGAACGCCCGCGCCAGGGCGCGTACCTCGATCGGGTCGCCCAGTTCCGTCCCGGTGCCGTGCGCCTCGACGTAGCCGATGTCGTGCGGGAGCAGTCCCGCGCGGTCGAGCGCCAGGCCGATCAGTTCGGCCTGCGCGACGGGGCTCGGCACGGTGTAACCCCCGCCCTGGCCACCGTGGTTGACCGCGCTGCCGGTGAGGACCGCGTACACGGTGTCCCCGTCCGCGAGCGCCCGTTGCAGCGGCTTGAGGAGCACGGCCCCGGCGCCCTCGCCGGGCACGAAGCCGTCGCCCCCGGCGCCGAAGGCCCGGTTCAGCGGTCCGTGCGAGGTCATGCCCACCGAGGCGAGCGCGGCGAACCGGTCCGGGTGGGTGAACAGGTGCACGCCCCCGGCCAGGGCGAGGTCGGCGTCCCCGCAGGCCAGTGCCTGGCAGGCCAGGTGGATCGCGGTCAGCGAGGAGGAGCACATGGTGTCCACGGCCAGGCTCGGCCCGCTGAGGTCGAAGGCGTAGGACACGCGGTTGGCGACGGAGGAGTAGGCGGTGATGCCGTACTCGGCGTTGTCCGCGCCCGCCAGGCGGGCGTCGCGCTGCGCCAGCAGGCCGCTGTGCGAGGTGACGCCCACGTACACGCCCACGCGGTCCGCCGACACCCGCTGGGAGAGCCGGGACCGGGAGTAGCCGGCCGACTCGAACGCCTCCCACGCCGTCTCCAGGAACTGCCGCTCCTGGGGGTCGAGCACGGCGGCGTCACGGGGCGGGATGCGGAACAGTTCCGCGTCGAACCGGTCCCAGTCGTCGAGGAAGCAGCCCCACCGGGTCGTGTTCGGGTCCAGGACGTGCGCCGTCCGCCAGTCCCACCGGTCGGCGGGGACCTCGCGCACGGCCGTACGTCCCTCGGACAGCAGCCGCCACAACCCGTCCACGTCGGACGCGCCGGGGTAGCGGCCCGCGAGGCCGACGACCGCCACGGGCGGCTGCGCTGCCGCCCCGCGGGAGGCGGCCGGGCGCGGGCGGCGCGGCGGCGCGGCCGGGGGTTCGGCGTGGGGCGGCCGGGCGGCCGGGTACGGGGCCTGCGGCGGCCGGGCGTCCGGGGATGCGGCGAGGGGCGCGTTCCGCACGGCGGGGCGCTCGTCGGCGCCGTCCGCTGCGGCGGCCGAGGCGAGGCGGCCGGCCAGTGCGCCGATCGTGCCGTACTCGTGGAGGGTGGTGCCGGGCAGCGGCCCGAAGACGCCGCTCAGCGCCGCCGTCAGCTCCACGTGCAGCAGCGAGTCCACCCCCAGCTCCCGCCACGGACGGTCGGCGGGCAGGGGCCGGTCGCCGGGAAGCACGCCCCGCACCACGGAACGGATGCGTTCCTCCAGCGCGGCCCGCGCCGTCCGCCCGTCCCGTCCGGTCGCAACGTCGGCCTGCTCCGGCACGTGCGCTCCCTCCTCGTGGCCCTGCGCGTACGGGCCCCCGTGGTCGTCGTGGTCGTCGTGGTCGTCGGTGGCCGTCGGCGAAGTGCGGCGGGCGTCGTCACCGGCGGCGACGGTGCCCACCGCGTCGGGACGGAAGGCGTCCAGCGCCCGGGGACGCCCGCCGAGCACGAGCGCGTACGGGTCGGGCGCGCGCACGCACCGCTCCAGTGCCGCGCAGGCGTCGGCGGTGTCGAGGGCCTCCAGGCCCGGGTGGGCCGCCCGCACCGCCTCGGTGTAGCGTCGCGCGAGCCCGGTGTCCCGCCACAGGCCCCAGGCCACCGCCCGGGTGGGCGTCCGCGGCCCGTCGAGGGCGACCGCGATCCGGTCGAGGCAGGCGTTGGCGGCGGCGTACGCGAGACCGCCCTGGCTGCCGAAGACCCCCAGGAACGACGAGAACAGCACCAGGGCCGTCCCCGGGCGGCGGGCCCGTGCCCGGTGCAGCGGCCCGATCGCGGCGAGCTTCGCGTCGCGCAGCGGGTCCAGTGCGTCGCCGGTGAGCTGGGACAGCAGCGCGTCGTGCGCCGCCCCCGCCGCGTGCAGGACGGCGTCGGGCGGCCCGTACCGCTTGGCGCAGTGCGCGAACGCCGCCTCCACGTCGGCCTCGTCCCGGACGTCGCCCCGCACGTAGTGGGCGTCCCCGCCGGCCTCCCGGACGTCCCGGACCAGCGAGCGCACGGTGGCGTCGGGCGCGGAGCGGCCCACCAGGACCAGCCGGGCGCCCCGCCGGGCGGCGAGCTCGCGGGCGACCGTCCCTCCCACGCCGCCCGCGCCGCCGAACACGAGCAGCACCGGGGACCGGTTCGGCCACAGGGCGTCCCCGGACGCGGCGGAGGGCGTGTCGGGTGCCGGGACGAGGCACTCCACGCGCCGCTCCCCGTCGGCCCCGAGCGACACGAGCGGCGCCCGGCGGCCGCACGGTTCGGCCAGGACCGCCGCGAGCGGAGGCGCCCCGGCGGCCCCCGGACCGGGCAGGTCGACGGCGGCCACCGACAGCAGCGGGGACTCCAGCGGCAGCGAACGCACCGCGCCGAGCAGCGCCCCCTGCAACGCGGCGCCCTCACCGCCGGGCGCGGCCAGGCCGGTGGTGACGAGCGTCAGCGTCGCGGCCGACCGGCGCGCGTCCAGCGCCGCGGCCGTCCGCACCACGGTGCGCAGCCAGCGGTGCAGGCGGGCGCTGCCCGAGGCGTCGAGGTGCCAGCGGGCCCCGCCCACGACGAACAGCACGCGCACCGGCGTCCGCCCGCCCGGCGGCTCCGGCGGCTCCCCGTCGTACGGGACCAGCTGGGGGGCGGGCAGCACGCCGTCCGCCCAGGAGCGCGCCAGGTCCTCGGTGCCGGGGTCGTGGAACAGGAGGGTGACGGCGCCCTCGGCCCGCCCCGGGTCCGGCAGCGCCCCGGCCGCCGGGGCGTGCACCCAGCGCGGAACGTGGACCGAGGCGGGAGCGTGGGACGCGGGTTCGCGCGGTGCCGGGCCGGCCGGTGCGCCGTCCCGTTCCCAGGGCGGTGCGAACCGCTGGCGGAGAAAGGGGTGGCCCGGCACCGCTGCGCGCCGTGGCGGACGGTCCGGGCCCGGCCAGTGCGCCGCCCAGTCGACGTCCTGCCCCGCCGACCAGCGCGCGGCGGGCCCGTCCGGGTCGCCGGCGCCGTCGAGCGCGGGGTGGGGGGTGCCGGCGGCGAGCGCCCGCAGGGCGTCGCGCAGCTCGTCGGGACCGCCCGCCGTCACCGCCGCCCGCACCGGCAGCGCCGCACGGCCCGTCTGCAGGGTCCACGCCCAGGCGCCGAGGTCGGCCGTCCGCCCTCCGGCGGTGGCCCGGTCGAGGTGGTCCAGCAGGGCCCGGGCCAGGGCCGGCAGGGCCCGCGGAGTGGCCACCGACAGCGGCAGGACGTACGGCACGTCCTCCCTGACGGGCGCTCCGGGCTCCTCTGCGCACTCCTCCAGTACGGCGTGGGCGTTGGACCCCCCGATGCCGAACGAGCTGACGGCGGCCCGCCGCGGCGACCCTCCCGCGGGCCACGGCCCGGTCCGCCCGGCGACGACGAGGGCGCTGTCCGAGAGGTCGACGGCGGGGTTGAGCCGGGTGAAGTGCGGGGTGCCGGGGATCGTCCGGTGCCGCATGGCCAGCAGCACCTTCACCACCCCGGCGAGCCCCGCGGCGGCCTCCAGGTGTCCGATGTTGGCCTTCACCGAGCCCACCGGCAGCGCCCCGCCGGGTCCGGCCGCGTCACCGGTGCCGACGGCCGCGCGCAGCGCCTCCAGCTCGATCGGGTCGCCGAGCGGGGTGCCGGTGCCGTGGGCCTCCACGTAACCGAGGTCCCGGCCGCTCAGCCCGGCCCGGTCGAGCACGTCGCGGATCAACCGGGTCTGCGCCCGGGGGTTCGGCGCGGTGGGGCCGCTGGCCCGGCCGCCGTGGTTGGCGCGGGCCGCCCGCACGACGGCGCGCAGCGGGTCCCCGTCCGCCCGCGCCCGGTGCCGGGACCTGAGCACCAGCCAGACCGCCCCCTCACCCCGTACGTAGCCGTCGGCGCCCGCGTCGAAGGCGCGGCTCAGACCCTGCGGGGACAACATCCCGGCCTGCTGGAACGCGGCCTGGTTGAAGCCGTTGCCGAGCAGGTTCACCCCGCCGACCAGCGCGGTGTCGCACTCGCCGCGTTCGATCGCGCTCACCGCCAGCACCAGCGCCGTGAGCGACGCGGAGCAGGCGGTGTCCACGGTGATGCTGGGGCCCGTCAGGTCGTAGTGGTACGAGATCCGGTTGGCCAGGAAGGTGGGGAGCGTGCCGAGCGTGGCGTACCCGTCGGCGGCCCCCGCGGCGACCGTGCGCTCCCGGAAGTCGTAGCTGGAGGCGCCCACGAAGACGCCGGTCCGGGTGCCGGCGAGACGGGCGGGCGGCAGGCCGGCGTCCTCCAGGGCGTGCCGGCTCAGTTCGAGCAGGACCCGCTGCTGCGGATCCATCGACCGTGCCTGGCGCGGCGGTATGCCGAAGAACTCGGCGTCGAACGCGTTCGGTTCGGCCAGCAGCCCGGCGCGGTGCGTGCCGTGCGCGGCGTCCCCGTCCGGGACCGGTCCCAGACGCCCGGCCGGCACCTCGGTGACGGTGCACTCCTCCCGCACGAGGACGTCCCAGAAGGCGTCGGTGTCCTCCGCGCCGGGGAAGCGGCACGCCATGCCCACGACGACGGCCGCCCGGTCGTCCTCGGCGGAGCGGGACCTCCCGTGGCCGGTGGCGGCGACAGCGGTCGAGGGGGCGGGGGAGTGGGCCGGCTCCCCGACGGCCGACGCCAGCGAGCGCAGGGTCGGGTGATGCCAGACCGCGGTTTCCGGGAGGCGGCAGCCGAAGGTCTCGTTGGCGAGCGTGACCAGGTGCACGGCGCGCTTGGAGGTCAGTCCGTGCTCCCCGAGCGGGGCGTCTGGCGCCGGGGCGTGCTCCATCACCTGTCCGGCCAGGGCGGTCAGGCGGGCCAGGACCCCGCCGTCCGGGCCGTCGGGACCGGGCGGCGCGGACGCGGGACCGGGCGGCGCGGACGCGGGGGCGGGGGCGGCGGTCCGGTGGTCCGGCCGCTCCTCGCCCGTCTCCACCACCCGTTGCCGTACGGCCTCCAGGAAGCGTGCCGCCTCCCGGCCGTTGAGGACGGCGTGGTCGTAGGCGAGGGTCAGCAACCGCCGGCCGTCCGCCGCGGACGGCGCGCCGAGCAGCAGGGTGCCCACGGCCGGCGGCACCACGACGGGCGTGCCGTGCAGGGCGCCGTCGTCGTCGAGCGCCGACACCAGCAGCGTGGCGGTGCCGTCCACCGTGGACCACCCGCTCCGCGCCGCGTCGATGCCCTCTACCCAACGCCCGGCGAAGGCACCGAAGTCGTCGTCGGCGGCGTGCGGCAGGCCCGCCACCACCAGGTCGGCGTCGTCGGTGGCGACCGCCAGCCCGAGCGTCACGTCCCGGAAGACCCGCAGGGTGTCGCGGCCCACCCGGCGTGCCCGCAGCCGGGGGTGGGCCCGCGCGGTGAGCGCCGCCAGCCGGGCCAGCGCCTGGAAGTCGCTGACGAAACCCACGTCCGTCCCGGCGCGCAACCGGGCCGCCGTCCGCCGCAGGGCCGCCGCGTCCAGGGCCACCGTGACGGTGCCGGCCGTCACTTCGGCACGCGCACGGTCCAGGGCCCGGTTCAACCGGACCTGCGAGGCCGACAGCGGCACGTCGTCGTAGCCGGGCTCGTCATGACGGGGCTCGTCACGGCCGGGCTCGTCATGGCCGTGCTCGTCCGCGGGCGCGGCCCCGGCCTCCAGGTGGCGGTCGATGTCGGCGGGGGTGAGCATCGAGCCCCGGCGCGGTATCCGGGACAGCTCCTGCGGGCCGAGTCCGCGCAGCCGGGCGTGCTTGCGTGCCGGCGGTGACATACGGAGGTCCGCGGGCGTCACCTCGGCGGGAGCACCGGCACCCGACACGTCGGTCCCGGCCGGAGTGCCCCTCCCGGCCGGCGTGTTCGTCTCGGCCGGTGTGTCCGTCTCAGCGGGCATGTCCGTCTTGGCGGGCGTGTCCGTCTCGGCCGACGCGTCCGTCCCCGCGGGGCCGGCCGTCGCGTCCCGCCCGGGGCCCGGCGCCGGCGCCACAGGGGCCGGGGCGTCGGCCTGGGCGAGGGCCATCGGCGCACCGGTGGCGACCACGTCGCCCTCCTCGACCAGCCACCGTGTCAGCCGGCCGCTGAAGGGGGCGTCGACGTCCACGGTGACCTTGTCCGTCTCGCACTCGTACAGCGGCTCGCCCTCGGTGACGCGCTCACCGGCCGCCCGGTAACACCGCAGCAGCCGTGCCTCGGCGACGTCCTCGGACAGCCGTGGAAGCCGTACGGACGAGGCGGCGTCCGTACAGTCGCCGGTCGCGTCCTCCCGGTTGCCGTCTGCCGTCCCCGCTCCCATGTGGCCTCCTCGCCGGTTGCCGCCGCTGCCCGGTCCACTATGGGCGCCGCTCCTGATACGGCCATGACGGTCACCTGACGGGTCCGGCACGGCCCCGCTCGCCGTCACCGCCGGGTGAGCAGACTCACTGGGGGCCGGGCCGGGGCGGCTCACCGGACGGTCCGCGACGACGGACGACGATGGACAGGGAGAGACATGGCAGCCAGCGAACCGCGCCACCCGTACCCCTTCGACCGCGCGGTCCCCACCGCGATCCCACCGCTGTACGAGGAGCTCCGCGAGACCGAGCGGGTCGCCGCGATCACCATGGCGACCGGTGACCCCGGCTTCCTGGTGACCCGTTACGAGGACGTCCGGTTCGTGCTGTCCGACCCGAGGTTCAGCGTCCGCCAGGACCTTCCGGGAGCGCCGCGCCTGACCGAGATGACCTTCAAGAGCGTCATGACGACGGACCCGCCCGTCCACACCCGGCTGCGCCGGCTGCTCTCCCGGGACTTCACGGCGCGGCGGATCGAGCGGATGCGCCCGCGGCTGGAGGAGATCGCCGAAGGGCTGCTCGACGACATGGAGAAGAAGGGGGCGCCGGCCGACATCGTGGAGTCACTCGCCGTGCCGTTCCCCATCACCGTGATCTGCGAGCTGCTCGGCGTGCCCATGGTGGACGTCTCCCGCTTCCGCGGCTGGGCCGACACCATGGTCTCGTTGACCGGTTACTCCATGGAGGACTGGACCGCGGCCCGGGACTCCCTGGAGAACTACCTGGACGAGCTGGTCGTCGCCAAGCGCGAGGACCCGGGTCCCGACCTGCTCAGCGCCCTGGTCGCCACGGCGGCCGAGGACAACGAGCTGACCGACCACGACGTCCGCTCCCTCTCGCTGATCCTGCTGCTCGCCGGGTACGAACCGGCCTCCAACCAGCTCGGCAGCAGCGTGCTGACGCTGCTCCGCTTCCCCGACCGCCTCGCGGAGCTGCGCCGTGACCCGGGTCTGCTGCCGTCGGCGGTGGAGGAGCTGATGCGGTACGCCCCCGCGGGCGACGGCGCCCTCTTCCGCGTCACCCTGGAGGACGTCACCATCGGGGGCACCCACATCCCCGCCAACAGCGCGGTTCTCGCCTCGACCCAGGCCGCCAACTGGGACCCGCGCCGCTTCGACGACCCCACCGGGCTCAGGCTGGACCGGCCGGACAACCAGCACACCGCCCTGGGCCACGGCATCCACTTCTGCCTCGGCGCGGCACTGGCCCGGGTGGAGCTCCAGGTAGCCATCGGTGCGCTGCTGCGCCGCTTCCCGAACCTGGCGCTCGCCACCGACGAGGCCGGGCTGCGCTGGTCGAGCCCCGGCTCGATGCTCAGCGGGTTCTCCGAGATCCCCGTCACCTGGTGAGCCGTGGCGGCGCCGCCCCGCCCGTCTCCCGGCGGCACCCCCGCTCGTCGCCCCCGGCCCACCGGCCGGCGGGGCCCACCAGAGCCCGGTGGGCCCACGGCGGCACCGGGCCGCGGTCCGCACCGCCCACCGGCGGGTGCGGACCGCGGCTCCGTCCGGAACTCAGGTCCTGCTCAGGCGTCGGGCGTGGCGGCCGGTGACGTACCGGCGGGCTGTGCGCGACGCAGCACCCCGTCCCGCAGGTCCACCGGTTCGCCGCGGAACCGCGAGCGCAGCCGGCGGTCGTGCGAGACGATCACCACGGCGCCCCCGAACAGCGCCAGCGCTTCCTCCAGTTCCTCCAGCAGGGTCAGCGCCAGGTGGTTGGTCGGCTCGTCGAGCAGCAGCAGGTCGGCCGGCTCCACCACCAGGCGGGCCAGGACCAGCCGCCGCTGCTGACCCACCGACAGTTCACCGACGGGCACGTGGAAGGTGTCCGGGTCGAACAGGCCGAGCGAGGCGAGCTGTTCACGGTGTTCCTCCTCGGTGCCCGCCCGGCCCTCGGCGAACGCCGCGAGCAGCGGCTGCCGGGGCCTGCCCACACTCACCTCCTGCGGCAGGTAGCTGATGCGGCCCTGCCGCACCACCTCGCCCCGGTCGGGCTCCACTTCGCCGGCGATGACGTCGAGCAGGGTCGTCTTCCCCGCGCCGTTGGGCCCCTGGACGAGCAGCCGGCTGTCCGGGCCGATGCTGAGCGAGTCGACCCGCAGCCGGCCGTCCACCACCACGTCCGTCAGCGTCACCAGGGGCTCTTCGAACGTCCGGCCGGTGCCCGCCAGTCCGGCGCCGAACCGCAGCGGGTCGGGCGGCCGGGGGACCGGGTCCTCCTCCAGCCGGCGCAGCCGTTCCAGGGCGTTGCGGACCCGGCTGCCGACCTGGCGCTCCGCCCGCAGCCCGTGGTTGAAGTACTGGAGCTTGTTGGAGTGGAAGCGGTTGGCGTAGCCCACCCGGTGGGCGGTGGTCACGCTGCGCACCCGCTGGAACTCCATGTCCTCCAGCCACTTCTGGTACGCCTCCTCCCACCGCCTGCGGGCCGCCGCCTTCTCCTCCAGGTAGCCCGGGTAGCCGTTGCCGTAGCGGTTGACGGTGTGCCGGTCGCCGTCGACCTCCAGGATGGTCTCGGTGACCCGCTCCAGGAAGACCCGGTCGTGGGAGACCGCGACGACCGTGCCGGGGAAGTCCCGCAGCCGGTTCTCCAGCCAGGCCATGGCCTGGTCGTCGAGGTGGTTGGAGGGCTCGTCGAGCAGCAGCAGGCCGGGCTCGGTGGCCAGCATGCAGGCCAGCGCGAGGCGACTCTGCTCGCCGCCGGACAACGCGCCGAGCGGACGGTCGAACGGGATGTGGCCGATGCCGAGTTCACCGAGCATGGCCGCCGCACGGGCGTCGGCCAGGTATCCGCCGCGGGCCTCGAAGCGGTTGAGCAGCTCGCCGTAGGCGTCGAGTTCGGCGCGGGTCGCGGTGGCCATGTCGGCCTCCAGGGAGTGCAGTCGGCGCTCCGCCTCCCGCAGGTCGGCCAGGGCCCAGTCCACCGCGTCCTGGACCGTGTAGTGGGCGGGCAGGTCGAGGGTCTGCTCCAGCAGTCCGACGCCGTTCTCGGTGTCGAGGGTGACCGTCCCCTCGTCGGGCTGCTCGACGCCCGCCATCAGGCGCAGCAGGGTGGTCTTGCCGGCACCGTTCTCACCGACGACGCCGACGGTGTCGCCGGGACGGATGCTGAAGGAGACCTGGTCGAGCACGGGGTGGTCGCCGAACGCCTTGGAGACGTCGGTCAGCGTGAGTTGAGAAGGCATACGCAGAGATTTCCTCCGGAGACGGGTGTGCCACAGCCGGGCCCCGGCCGCTGTGCGGCTCCGGCGCGGGGGGCGCGCCAAGGGGGCGAGGGGCTGTGGAGGGCTGGGGTGTCCCGCCGACCGGTCAGAAGATCATGCCTCTCAGTGTAGCGGCCGGCTCCGCCGGGCGACAGCGCTCTGCCGTCGGGCGGGCCGGCGGACGGCCCGCCGTGGGACCGGCCGCCGGTCGCGGGGGACGTCACAGGTGCAGCGCCAGGGTGGCGGGGCGGTTCACCGCCCGGGCCACGAGGCCAAGGAAGTCGGCCGCGGTGGCGCCGTCGCAGACCCGGTGGTCGAAAGTCAGCGACAGCGGGGCGGTGCTGCGGGGCAGCACGGCGTCCCCGACCACCCAGGGTCTGCGGGCGATGCGGCCCACCCCGAGCATGGCCGTCTCCGGGTGGTTGATCAGGGGGACGGCCCCGTCCGTGCCCAGGACGCCGTGGTTGTTGACCGTGAAGCAGCCGCCGGTCAGTTCGTGCGGGGCGAGGGTGCCGTCCCGGGCGCCCGCGGTCAGCCGGGCGATCTCCTCGCCGAGCCGGGCGGTGGTCAGCCGGTCGGCGCCGTGCACCACGGGGACGACGACGCCCCGGTCGGTACGGGTGGCGATGCCGAGCCCGATCGACCGCGGCGGTCGGACGCCCACGGCCGTGCCGTCCGCGTCGTGCACCACGCGGGAGCCCAGCGCGGGGTGGCGCGCGAGGGCGGCCACGCACATCCGGGCGATGAGCGTGAGGACGCCGATGCGCGGACCGGGCGGCGCGTCGGCGGCGTCGGCGTCGCGGCACAGTTCGAGCAGGCCGGTGGCGTCGGCCTCCAGCCAGCAGGTCGCGGCCGGGATCTCCCGGTGGCTGGCGGTCAGCTTCCTGACCGCCGTCCGCCGGGCGCCGTGCCAGACGAGCACGTCGTCCTCGGGCCGTACGTCGCCGGCGGAGGCGGCCTGTCCGGCGGCGGGACGAGTGCCCCGACCAGTGGTCATGCCGGTGCCCCGACCGGCGGCCGGATCGGCGGCCGGATCGGCGACCTGACCGACGGGCGGGCCCTGGAGGGTGGCCCCGGTGGGCGGGGCGTGGGGTGCGGAGGCGACGGGCGCGGTGCGGTCCGGTTCGCGCCCCTCCCCGGACCCGGTGAGCGCCTCGACGGCCCGGACCACGTCCGAGCGCCCCACGAGTCCGGCCGGCCCCGTGCCGGACACCGTCCGCAGGTCGATGCCGTGGTCGCGGGCGAGGCGCCGCACCAGGGGCGACACGACCGGCACCGGCCCGTGGCGGGTCCCGGCCGCGGCGGCAGCCGCAACCGGGCCCGCGGCCCGGTGCGGCGGCGCGGCGGGAGCGGCGCCCAGGCTGCCGTAGCCGACGAGCACCGGCTCCCGGCCGGGCGGGTCCGCCCAGGCCGGTGCCGCCGAGGACGTCCCCGCCGGGCCCGGCGCCCCCGGCGCCGACCGCCGCGGCCGGTGACCGCCGGCGGAGCCGTCGTCCTCCGCGATCACCACCAGGGGCGACCCCACCGGCAGCTCCTCGCCGGCCGCGCCGCGGCACTCGAGGACCTCACCCGCGTACGGGCTCGGGATCTCGACCCGTGTCTTGGCCGTCTCCACCTCCACCAGTGGCTGGTCCACACCGACGCGGTCCCCCTGCCGGACGAGCCAGCGGACGATCTCCGCGCCGGTGAGGCCCTCGCCGAGGTCCGGCAGCGGGAACTCCCGCCGCACGGCGCTCACCCCTGGTCCCACTGGAGCCGGGCCACCGCGTCCAGCACCAGGTCTGCCGTGGGCAGGTGGTGGTGCTCCAGGAGGGGCGGCGGGTAGGGCACGTCGAAGCCGGTCACCCGCAGCACCGGCGCCTCCAGGTGGTGGAAGCAGCGTTCGGTCACCCGGGCGGCGATCTCCGCTCCCGGCCCGGCGAAACCGGACGACTCGTGGACGACGACCGCGCGGCCGGTGCGCCGCACCGAGGCGCACACCGTCTCGTCGTCGAACGGCACCAGCGACCGCAGGTCGACGACCTCGAGGTCCCGCCCCTCGGCCCGGGCGGCCTCGGCGGCGGCCATGCACGCCGGCAGGGACGGCCCGTAGGTGAGGAGCGTGGCGCTCCGTCCCGGGCGGCGCACCACCGCGCGGCCGATCGGTTCCACGGCCGGCGGCTCCTCGGCGTCCCAGGCGTCCTTGGACCAGTAGCGGCGCTTGGGTTCCAGGAAGACCACCGGGTCGTCGGAGGCGATGGAGGCGCGCAGCAGCCCGTAGGCGTCGGCGACGGTCGCGGGCGTGACGACGTGCAGCCCCGGAGTCGCCATGTAGTACGCCTCGGACGAGTCGCTGTGGTGCTCGACGCCGCCGATCCCGCCGCCGTAGGGCATCCTCACGACCAGGGGCAGCGGCAGCGCTCCCCGTGTCCGGTTCCGCATCTTCGCCACATGGCTGACGACCTGTTCGAACGCTGGATAGGCGAAGGCGTCGAACTGCATCTCCACGACCGGGCGCAGCCCGTACATGGCCATGCCGACGGCGGTGCCGAGGATGCCCGCCTCGGCGAGCGGCGTGTCGGTGCAGCGGTCCTCGCCGAACTCCGCCGTCAGCCCGTCGGTGACCCGGAAGACGCCGCCGAGCGCGCCCACGTCCTCCCCGAGCACGTGGACCGAGGCGTCGGCGCGCATCGCGTCCCGCAGTGCCCGGTTGAGGGCACGGGCCATCGGGGTGTCGGCCGGTCCGGCCGGACGGGGGAGCGGAGCGCGGTCCGCGGCGCTGCCCGGCGGGGCCCCGGTGTCCTTGATCGTAGTCATGCGGAGACCTCCCGGGGTGCGGCCGCCGCCCCGGCCCGAGCGGCCGCGGCCTGCTCGTGCAACTGGGTGGTCGGACGGGCGTACACGTGGGTGAACAGCTCCTCCGGACCGCCGGGGGCCGGCGTGCCCGGGACCGCGGCCCGCAGCTCGGCGGCCGTGTGCTCGGTGGCCTCGGCCGCGGCGGCCGCGGTCTCCTCGTCGAGCAGCCCGGTGTCCCGCAGATGACCCTCGGCCAGCTCCACCGGGTCGTGCGCGCGCCAGTCCGCCCGCTCCGCGTCCGAGCGGTAGCGGCGCGGGTCGTCGGCATTGGTGTGCGGATCCATCCGGTAGGTCACCGCCTCCACCAGGACCGGCCCGGCACCGCTGCGCGCCCTCGCCACGGCGTCGGCGACCACCTGGTGGGCCGCGAGGACGTCGTTGCCGTCGACCAGACGGCCGGCGACCCCGTAGCCCACCGCCTTGTGGGCGATGCTCGGCGCGGCGTTCTGCCGGGCCAGCGGCACGGAGATGGCGAACTGGTTGTTCTGCACCAGGAAGACGACCGGCGAGCGCAGCACCCCGGCGAAGGTGAGCGCCTCGTGGAAGTCGCCCTCGCTGGTGCCGCCGTCGCCGACCAGGGCCAGCGCGACCACGTCGTCGCCCCGCAGCCGGGCCGCGTGCGCCAGGCCCACCGCGTGCGGCAGGTGGGTGGCCAAGGGGGTGCACAGCGGCGCGGTGCGCCACCGTCGCGGGTCGTAGCCGCCGTGCTCGCCGCCGCGCAGCAGGGCCAGGGCCTGGGCGGCCGGCACATCCCTGAGGTGGACCGCGAGCGTGTCACGGTAGGTGGGGAACAGCCAGTCCCCCGGCCGCAGGACGGCCGCGGCCACCGCCTGGCACGCCTCCTGGCCCGTCGAGGACGGATAGACCGCCAGGCGTCCCTGGCGGGCGAGCGCGGTGGCCTGTTCGTTGAAGCGCCTGCCGCGCACGAGTGACCGGTGCAGCAGCCGCGCGGTCTCCGGGTCGGCGCCGGCCGCGGCCGGGGTGCCGATCACGCGCACCGGCGCGGTGTCCGGGAGGAGCGGCGCGGGGTCGCGCAGCGGTCCCGCCGCGCCGGGCCGCCAGGCCGCCGGGGCGGCGGCGTCGCGCGCCGCGCGGCTCTGCTCGGTGCCGGGCATTCAGCGCTCCCGGTGCGCCGTGGGCGGCCGTCGCACGGACCGGGCGACGCCCTCGTGCCGTGTGCTCGCCGCCGCGGCGTGCATTATCCACTCCAGCAATTGCGGGGCGGTGAGCCGCATGGATTCTGCGGCAGGCGGGCCGTAAAAGCCTTCGAGCGGTTCGCCAAACGCTTTAGGCGCATTCTTGGACATGGTCCTCACCCCATTTTCTCCGGTCACTTGCCGTGGCGGACGGGACGTCGGAGGGAAGCACGAGAAGGCCGCGGTGTGGGAGATCTGATCGGCCGGAACGGAGCGGCGCGCCGACCGTCGGACGAGGTCCGAAAGGCCGCCGGGACTGCCGCCCCGTCATTTCGGAGACTAGCAGCCGCCTCTTGCCGGGAAAGAGCCGCAAATGGTGTGCCCGGCGGTTCCGCCGGAGACGGTGACGTTTCGTCAGCAGTCTGTCAGCGAGGGGTCAGATCGCTTTGTAAGGCTACGGGCGACCGCAATTCTGGGAACGGCGCGGAGGCAGGTGCGCACCGCCGGGGCACGCGACGTGAGGAGACGTAGTGACACGTACGGGACTGACGGACGTGCTTCCGTTGTCACCGCTTCAGAACGGCCTGCTGTTCCACGCCCTGTACGACGAGCGGGCCGCGGACGTGTACGTCGTCCAGTTCGTCCTCGACCTGCGCGGGCCGCTGGACGCCGACCGGCTGCGGGGCGCCGTGGAGGCGCTGCTGCGCCGCCACCCCAACCTGCGGGCAGGCTTCTGGCAGGAGGGTATGAAGCGCGCCGTCCAGGTCGTCCCGCGGTCCGTGCACCTGCCCTGGACGGTCCACGACGCCGCCGGGGTGCCGGCGGACCAGCGGGCCGCCGCCCTGGAGCGGGTGCTCGCCGCCGACCGGGCCCGGCGCTTCGACCCGGCACGCCCGCCGCTCGCCCGGTGCACCCTGGTCGCCTTCGGACCCGAGGACCACCGGCTCGTCCTCAGCCACCACCACCTGCTCGTCGACGGCTGGTCCATGCCCCTGCTCCTCGCCGACCTGTTCGCGCTGTACGGCAACGGCGGCGACGAGGCGGCGCTGCCCCCGCCGGCCCCCTTCCGCGACCAACTGGCCTGGCTCGGGGCGCGAGAGACCGCCGCCGACGCCCGGGCCTGGCGGGAGGAGCTGGCCGGACTCGAACAGCCGACCACGGTGACCCGGACCCCCGCCCCGACCGCCCCGGCCCCCGGAGCGGATCCCGCCACCCCGGCGCCCCGGCAGGAGTACGTCGAACTCGACGAGACGGCGACCGCCGCCCTCGTCGCCCGGGGACGGCACCACGGCCTCACCCTCAACACCCTGGTCCAGGGGGCCTGGGCGCTCCTGCTCGGCGCGCTCACCGGCAGCGACGACGTGACGTTCGGCGCGGTCGTTTCCGGCCGGCCGCCCGAGGTCGAGCGGTCCGAGGCCATGGTGGGCCTCTTCATCAACACCGTGCCGGTCCGCGTGCGCCTCGACCCCGGCAAGTCCCTCGCCGGCAACCTGCGGCGGCTCCAGGACGCCCAGGCGCGGCTCACGGACCACCAGTACGCCGAACTCCCCGCCGTCCAGCGGGCGGCCGGGCTCCCCGAACTCTTCGACACCCTCGTCGTCTTCGAGAACTATCCGCTCGAGGCCGACGCCCTCGACCTGGCCGCGGCCGGCGTCCGGCTGCACGGCCTCGACGTGCGGGACGCCACGAACTACCCGCTCAGCCTGGTCGCCATCCCCGGACCGCGGCTGCGCCTGCGCGTCGAACACGATCCCGGCCGGTGCGCCCCCGAGGTGTCGCACGGTCTCGCCGGGCGCCTGGAGCGCCTGCTGCACGCCATGGCCCGGGACCTCGACGTCCCCACCGCCGGCGTGGAGCTGCTCTCCGCCGGGGAACGCGCCACCGCGGTGCCCACGCCGCACACCACCGAACGGCCCTTCCTCCGCGAGCCGCTGCCCGGGCTCCTGGACCGCCAGGCCGCGCTCACCCCGGACGCCACCGCCGTCGTCGACGACGACGTCCGGCTGACCTACCGTGAACTCGCCGCCCGCTCCAACCGACTGGCCCGGCTGCTCGTCCGGCGCGGCGCGGGCCCTGAGGGCCTCGTGACCCTCGCCCTGCCCCGCGGCGCCGACCAGGTCGTCGCCTTCGTCGCCGTACTGAAGTCCGGGGCGGCCTACACCCCCGTCGACACCTCGTACCCGCCGGAGCGCGTCCGCTTCCTCCTCGCGGACGCCGCACCGGCGGCCGTCGTGACCACCGCCGCCGAGGCCCACCTGCTGCCCCCGGGCACCGACCCCGTCGTCCTGGACGACCCCGCCTGCGCCCGGGAGCTGGAGGCCCTGCCCGACACCGACCTCACCGACGTCGACCGGCTCGCTCCGCTGACCACCGCGCACCCCGTGTACGCGCTGTACACCTCCGGCTCCACCGGCCGTCCCAAGGGCGTCGTGATGCACGCGGAGCCGCTGCTCAACCTGATGGCCTGGTACACCGGAGCGATACCCGGCCCGGCCGGCCCGGTGGTCTCCCAGTTCTCCACCCTCGCGTTCGACCCCGCCCCGCTGGAGATGCTCTGCGCCCTCACTCAGGGACAGACCGTCACCGTGGCGAGCGACCTCGCCCGCCACGACCCGCGGGAACTGCTGCACTGGCTGGAGCGGGACGGCGCCCGCCACCTCTACACCACCCACACCGTGCTGGAGGCGCTCGCCGACGCGGCCGCCACCGCGGACCGCGACCTGCCCGCACTCCTGGAGGTCGTCCAGGCGGGGGAGGCCCTGACCCCCGGCGAGGACCTCAAGCGGCTCTTCCGCGGCCACCCCGGCCGCCGGCTGCACAACCTCTACGGGCCCACCGAGACGCACGTGGTGACGGCCGCCGTGCTCACCGGCGACCCCGACGGCTGGCCCGCCGAGGTGCCCATCGGCACCCCCGTGCCCAACACCCGCCTGTACGTGCTCGACGCGTGGCTGCGGCCCTCGCCCCCTGGTGTCGCCGGGGAACTCTACGTCGGCGGGGTGATGCCCGCCCGGGGCTACCTGCGCCGGCCCGCGCTGACCGCGGCGCGGTTCGTGGCCGACCCCTTCGGCCCGCCGGGCTCCCGGCTGTACCGCACCGGCGACCTGGTACGGCTGCGCCCCGACGGCGCCCTGGACTTCCTCGGACGCGCCGACGACCAGGTGAAGATCGGCGGCCAGAGGGTGGAGCCCGGGGAGACCCGCGCCGCCCTGGAACGCCTCCCGGGCGTGGCCCAGGCGGTCGTCCTGGGCCGCGAGGACACCCCCGGGGCCAAGCGGCTGGTCGCCTACGCCGTTCCCGCGCCGGGCCACACCGCCGACCCGGCGGACCTCCGGGACCGACTGGCCCGCACGCTGCCCACCGCGCTGGTCCCCGCGGTCTGCGTCGTCCTCGACGCACTGCCGCGCAACGCCAACGGCAAGATCGACCGGCAGGCGCTGCCCGCCCCCGACGTCACCGGACGCGGCACGGGGCCCGCGCCCCGCGACCCCCGCGAGGCGCTGCTCGTCCGGCTCTTCGAAGAGGTGATCGGCGTCCGCGGCGTGGGCGTGGACGACGACTTCTTCGCCCTCGGCGGCGACAGCATCATGTCGATGCAGCTTGCCGGGCGCATCCGCAAGGCCGGCCTCACCGTCTCCCCGCGCGACGTCTTCGAGCGGCGCACCGCGGCACGGCTCGCCGCCGGCGCCGTCCCGGCCGGCGACGCCGCCGACGCGCGGCCGGCCGGAGCGCACACGGAGGCCGCGGGCCCCTTCCCGGTGACACCGATCATGCACTGGTTCCGCACCCTCGGCGGTTCCGTGGACGGCTTCAGCCAGTCCGTCGCCCTGCGGGTCCCGGCAGCCCTGGACGAGCCCCGGCTCGCCACGCTGCTCCAGAGCCTCGTGGACCGCCACGACGCGCTGCGACTGCGCGTGACCACCCGTCCCGACGGTACCTGGGCCCCCGAGGTCCTGCCGGCCGGCTCGGTGGACGCCGCGCGGCTCATCCGTCGGGTCGACGTCCGCGGGCTCGACGCCGAGGCGCTGCCCGCGGTGCTGGAGCGGGAGGGCGCCGCGGCCGACCGGCTGCTGCGCCCCGCCCTGGGCGACGTGCTGCGCGCGGTGTGGTGCGACGCCGGCGACCGCCCCGGCCGACTGCTGCTCACAGCCCACCACTTCGCCGTCGACGGCGTCTCCTGGCGCGTCCTCCTCGCCGACCTCGCCGCCGCCTGGCCGGCCGTCGCCGCCGGACGCCCGCCCGAGCCGGAACCCGTCGCCACGCCGCTGCGGCAGTGGGCGCACCGGCTCGACGCACTCGCCCGGCACCCGGACCAGCTCGCGCACGAACCGTTCTGGCGCCGCGTGACCCGGCCCGCCGAACCACTGCCGTCCCTGGTGCCCCCGGACCCCCGGCGCGACGTCGCGGGCACCGCCCGGCTCGTCACCGCCGAACTGCCCGCCGACCTCACCCGGGCGCTGTTGACCTCGGTGCCCGCGGCGTTCCACGCGGGCATGAACGACGTCCTGCTCACCGCCCTCACCGCCGCGGTCACCGACTGGCGGCGGGCCCGCGGCTCGTACGCGACCGACCTGCTCGTCGACGTCGAGGGCCACGGCCGTGAGACGGCCGGCGGCGACCTGGACCTGTCCCGCACCGTCGGCTGGCTCACCTGCCTGCACCCGGTGCGCCTGGACATCGGCCGCGTCGGCCACCGGGAACTGCGGGCGGGCGGTCCCGCGCTCGGCCGCGCCGTCAAACGCGTCAAGGAGCAACTGCACGCCGTACCGGACCAGGGCCTCGGCCACGGTCTGCTGCGCTACCTGAACGAGGACACCGCGCCCCGGCTGGCCGACGGCGCCCGCGCGGAGCTGCTCTTCAACTACCTCGGGCGCTTCCCGGAACCGGACGACGCCGACTGGTCGCCCGCGCCCGAGGCACCGCCCCTCGGCGGCGGCGTCGACCCCGGCCTGCCGTTCGGACGGTCCCTCACCCTCAACGCGTTCACCCGGGACCACGCCGACGGCCCGCGGCTCACGGCCCTGTGGTCGTGGCCCGGGGCGCTGTGGACGCCCGCCGACATCGAGGAACTGGCCGAGGGCTGGTTCACGGTGCTCCATGCCTTGGTGCGGCACACCGGGGCCGGGGACGCGGGCGGCCGCACCCCTTCCGACCTGCCGATGGTGGAACTGAGCCAGACGGACATCGACCTGCTCGAGAGCGAACTGGGCGAGGAAGACGAGGCAACGCAGTGACCAGGTCCCGGATCGACGACGTACTGCCGCTGTCCCCCCTCCAGGAGGGGCTGCTGTTCCTCTCCCGGTACGACGACAGCGGCAGCGACGACGTCTACGTCGTGCAGTTCCGCTTCGACATCGACGGCCCCCTGGACGCCGACCGCATACGGACGGCCGCCGAGACCCTGCTCGAGCGCCACCCCAACCTGCGGGCCGGCTTCCGTCAGCAGCGCCGTGAGGGACGGCCCGTCCAGGTCGTGCCCCGCACGGTCCGCCTCCCGTGGGACGAGGTGGACCTGTCCGGCCTGTCCGCCGCCGAACGCGCCGCGGAGACGGACCGGCTGCTCCAGGCCGACCGGGCACTCCGGTTCGACCTCGCGCGCCCGCCGCTCATGCGGTTCACGCTGATCCGCCTGGGCCCGCGCACCCACCGCCTCGTCTTCACCCACCACCACCTGCTGCTCGACGGCTGGTCGATGGGCCTGCTCATCAAGGAGCTGTTCGCCCTCTACGAGCGGCCCGCCGACCGGCACGCGCTGCGACCCCCCGTCCCCTACCGCGACTACCTGGGCTGGCTGGCCCGGCAGGACGAGACCGCGGCCCGGCAGGCGTGGAGCGGCGCGCTCGCCGGCGTCGAGGAGCCGACGCTCGTCGCGGGCCAGGAACGGGGACGCGCCACCGGTGCGCCCGCCGAACTCGTCACCGACCTGTCCGAGGAGCTGACCGCGGCCCTCGTCGCCCGCGGGCGGTCCGCCCGCCTCACCCTCAACACCCTGGTCCAGGGCGCCTGGGGGCTCCTCGTCGGCGGACTGACCGGACGGCACGACGTCATCTTCGCCGAGATCGTCTCCGGCCGCCCGGACGACCTGTCCGGCGCCGAGACGATGATCGGGATGTTCGCCAACGCGCTGCCGGTACGGATGACCGTCGCGCCCGGGGAGTCCCTGGTCGCCGCGCTGCGCCGGCTCCAGGAGAACCGCGGCCGGCTGATGCCCCACCAGCACCTCGGGCTCAGCGCCATCCAGAGCCTCGTCGAGCCCGCCGAGCTCTTTGACACGATGGTGATCTTCGAGAACTACCCCCTCGACCCGGACACCCTCCAGGTCGCCGCCGGCGACATCCGGCTCACCGAGGTCAGCGAACACGCCGCCACGCACTACCCGCTGTGCCTGATGGTGTTGCCCGGCGACCGGCTGCGCCTGCGGCTGAGCTACCGCACCGACCTGTACGACCGGGCCACCGTCGCCCGGCTGACCGAGCGGCTCACCGCGCTCCTCGAACTCCTCGCCCACGACCCGGACCGCCCGGCCGCGACGGTCGACGTGCTGTCCGCGGCCGAACGCTGGGACCTGCTCGTCACGCGCAACGACACCGCCCGCCCCGTGCCAGGCGCCGCGGTATCACAGCTGTTCGCCGCACAGGTCCGTGAGCACCCCGGGGCCGTCGCCGTCCGGGCCGGCGGACGGGAGCTGACCTACGCCGCGCTGGACCGCCGGTCCGCCCGGCTGGCCGGCCGGCTCGCCGCACTGGGCGCCGGACCCGAACAGCGGGTCGCGGTCATGGCCGAGCGCACCACGGACCTGCCGGCCACCCTGCTCGCCGTCCTGCGGACCGGAGCCGCCTACGCCCCCCTCGACCCGCTCCACCCGGCCGAGCGCATCGCCCAGGTCCTGGACGACGTCCGCCCGGTGTGCGTGGTGACCGACGGCACCACCGACGTGCCGCTGCCGGCCGGCGTGCCCGTGCTGCGGCTGGCGGACCTGCCCGCGGACCCGTCCGCCGACGACGAGACCGGAGGCGAGGGCGGGGACCCGGCCGCCGTGCCCCACCCGGACCAGGCCGCGTACGTCATCCACACCTCCGGTTCCACGGGCCGCCCCAAGGGAGTCGTCGTCCCGCACGGCGCGCTGGCCAACCACCTCGCCGACATGGGCGAACGGGTGCCGCTGGGCCCCGGCGACCGGCTGCTCGCCGTCACCACCGTGTCCTTCGACATCGCGGCCCTGGAGATCTTCCTGCCGTTGACCCGCGGTGCCGCCGTCGCGCTCGCCGATCAGGACACCGTCCTCGACCCGGCCGCCCTCGCCGGGACGATCACCGCCTGCGGCGCTACCGTCATGCAGGCGACGCCGACCCTGTGGCGCACCCTGGCGGGTGACCACCCCGAGGCGCTGCGCGGCCTGCACGTCCTCACCGGCGGCGAGCCCCTCCCGGACGACCTGGCGGCCGCACTGACCGGCGCCGCCGCCGAGGTGACCAACCTCTACGGGCCCACCGAGACCACCATCTGGTCGACGGCCGCCTCCCTCCGCCCCGGCGCCCCCGTCACCATCGGCCGGCCGATGGCGAACACGCGGGTGTACGTGCTGGACGGTGCGTTGCGGCCGGTGCCGGTGGGGGTGCGGGGGGGTCTGTACGTGGCGGGTGCGGGGCTGGCGCGCGGGTACGGGGGGCGTGCGGGTCTGACGGCGGAGCGGTTCGTGGCCGATCCGTTCGGTGGTGCGGGGGAGCGGATGTACCGCACCGGTGACGTGGCGGCGTGGCGGGCGGACGGTGTGCTGGAGTTCGCCGGGCGGGTGGACGGGCAGGTGAAGATCCGCGGTTTCCGGGTGGAGACCGGCGAGATCGAAGCCGCCCTGCGCACCCACCCGCAGGTCGCCGAGGCCGCCGTCGTCGCCCGCACCGAGCAGGGCGGCACCCGGCGCCTGGACGGCTACGTCGTCCCGGCCACGGCCGGTGGGGAGAGCGCGTCCGCGCAGCGCGAACAGGACCGCGAGCGGGCCTGGCGCGACGTGTACGACACGCTCTACCGGGAGCGGGAGGGCGAGCCCTACGCGGCCTGGACCAGCAGTTACGACGGTGCGCCGATTCCGGTGGCGGAGATGGACGAGTGGCGGGC